>DASTET010000838.1:0-5632 GCA_035709445.1 Blastocatellia bacterium
TGCAGTCTTCTTGCGGAGCCATGCGGTCGAACCGCTCGGCCTGGTCCTCGGATAGCAGCTCTCGCATGCGTATGCGAGCGTTCTCTCTAAGATTGTAATACCTGGGCCGGACCTCGGCGCAGATATCCTTATACTGAGCGCGGGTCTCGTCGAGTATCGCGCGCATGCGCGCGGCCTGCTGGTCGCTCAGATCCAGCTCTCGCTTGAGGCTCTCGAAATATACTTCGCCCTGATCGAGCGCGGTGGAGCGTGGCTCGTCCCCCGTCTGTCCGCGATATAGCCCGTTTATGGCTGCGCCGGTCACACATCCGAGGGCGAAGACGACTATCAGCACGCTCCATATCTTCACCCAGACCCCGAATTGAGGATTCATCTTTGACCTTCCCTCCTGACTATCGTTGCAAGCACCTCTTCGTCCGTCATAAAGCAGCCTTCGGAAGCCACTACTTCTCGGGTCGTCACCGAGCAGGCGCTCGCCTCTGCGATTGTCTCGAAATTCGTGCTGGCCGGCCCGTTTCCGCCCAGCCAGAGCGCGATTGCTGAGGCGATGGCGATCAATAACATGATCGGAATGGCCCGGCGCGCGGCGAGCATGGTCAGGTGATCATAAGGCGCGGCCCGGCGGTGCTGCTCGGCGGCCACGCTTGCGCGGATACGGGCAAAGAGGAAGGGCGACGAGGCGGCCTCGTCCGCTTCTTCGGGCGTCATCGCTGATGCGCGCAATGCTTCACGACCGAGCCGGTCGAGCCGGTCGTCGTCTGCGCGGTCTTTTCTTCTTCGGAACATTCTCCCTCCCTTTGCAGGCGGCGCTTGAGTCAAAGGAACTCGCCGAGCACGCGCCTGAGCGCGGCCCTCGCGCGGTGAGCGCGTACTTTCACCTTTGATACCGACCACCCGGTGACTTCAGAGATAACGGTCACCGGCATCTCTTCGGCATCGAGCAGCGTGAGCACGAGCCGGTCTTCTGCGCTCAGACGCGCGAGCAGCTTATCGGCAAGGTCGCGCGAGATGAGCGAGGTTTCGGCATCGCGCGTCTCAAAGGCGCGGGCCTTTAGCTGCGCCGCTTCGTCCTCGGTGATCTGGTCGAGCGCGCTTTCGGGGCGCCGCCGCGCCCGGCGCAGGTGATCATAGCACGCGTTGATCGTTATGCGGGAAAGCCAGGCGGCGAAGCTCGCCCCTCGCCGCACCGAATAATCGCCGAGCGCGAAGTAGAGTTTGGTAAAGACCTCCTGAACGACCTCTTCAACCTTCTCCTGCCGGTTGAAGAAGCGACCGGCGATGCGCGCGACCCTGCGCCGGTGTCGTTCGAATATCTGCTCGAACGCGCGCTCGTCGCCTGCCCATGCCATTTCGGCGAGCGATTCGTCCGTCGCCTCAAGCGCCGCCCGCTGTTTGACGGCTCCGATATCAAGGTTATCGACGGTCTCATCCATTCGATCTAAGCGCGCACCTGTCCTCACCTACACAATAACGCCAGTCCGCTTTATCCGGTTACAGGAAGAGTCTGGCGCGTCTGGCGCGTCTAGCGCGTCCCGCTCCTGGCGGCGCTGATTACTTTGCAACGCCTGATTTATGCGATGTCTCTCTTTAAAGCGACGCGCCAGACGCGCCAGACGCGCCAGACGCGCCAGACTGTTCCTGACTTTTACAATTTCTTGATACTTTTTTCAAATTTTTACTCCCGCATGAAGAGATTTACACGCTACTTGTATATGCTTGAAAATACAGAATCTTGAAGAAGGGAACAGGATACGCCATGCAAGTTTTTGAGCGTAATCTTTATGATGAAAAAACGCGGACCGCTCTTCGTTTAGGAGACGAGTCTTATCAATTTGTGAAAGGGAGGTTGATTGGAGAGAGCGGGTGGACGGAATCGGCGCGCAGGGCCATTCTGGCCCATTCGGCTCACACCAACCCGATAATAATAGAAGGCGAGGCTGGGAGCGGAAAAGAGTTCATAGCTCGCCTGATCCATGAGAGCAGCCCCCGTCGTCATGGCCCCTTCGTGTCTATCTCATTCGATTCGGTCTCGGAAGAGTCGGTCGAGGTTGTATTGTTCGGCTCCACCGGGAAGCAGGCTAACCTATTTGCTGAAGGCCATAGCGGCCTCATCAAATCTGCCAGCGGAGGAACTCTTTATATAAGCGGTATCTTTGGCGTCTCGCCGTCGCTTAAAGCTCGCATCGCTCACTTCATCGAGTGCGCCGAGCTGATCGATGGCGAAGACGGGCGGCTCAACATCTCCGATGTCAGGGTCATATTCGGGGCGGAGGAGGCGGCCAATCCCGCCGAGCTTGCCTCGCTCAGCGTGAGCGACACTTTCAAAGTCCTGCCGCTGCGCCAGAGACGCGAAGACATAGAACCGCTCGTCCACTACTTTATAAGACGATTCTGTCAGGAGTTGAACAAGGAGCTGAGGGAAATATCCCCCGATGCCATTCTCTCCTTGTGCGGCTATGACTGGCCGGGCAATGTGGCCGAGCTAAGGGGCGTGGTCCGCGATATCATCGCTAAAAGCCGCCCGCCTCGAATCGAAAACACGCTCCTGCCCGTGCACCTTACAAGCATAGGCGGGCTCAACGGCGAGTCGCTTCCCGATACGGGGATCAATCTTGCTCAAGAGCTTGAGCGGATAGAGATAAAACTGTTGCGCGCGGCGCTCAAACAGTCTCACGGCGTGCAGTACAAAGCGGCTCAACTGCTGGGACTGAAGCCAACCACGCTCAACATGAAGCTTTCGCGTTACGGCATCGACGTGAAGGCGGATCATTAAAGGTTTTATCGGCTGATCGTTTGAATGGCGGTCCGCCGATTACGCGGATTACAAGAGAAAGCTATACAGGAAACGGCGAGTGAGAGCGATTCCCCTCGCGCCTCTGTGTTTCCAAATCGCTCTTCGGGCTCTCCGTTCTTTCCTCTTGTCAATCTGCGTAATCGGCGGACCGCTTTCGCCTTTACCGGGGCCATTCAGTAACCACAGAGGACACGAGATAACAGAGGAATAATCTATCCTCCGTGTCCTCGGTGGTTCCGATACTTCGGTCTTACTACTTCTCAGCCGATGAATTTATAACCGGCCCGGTGGACGGTGATGATGTAGTGAGGGTTGCCCGCATCTGGCTCGATCTTTTGACGGAGCTTCGCGATATGAGTGTCGACAGTGCGGGTGAGAGGGAAGCTGTCGTAGCCCCAGACGGCGTCGAGCAACTGGTCGCGCGTCACGACCTCGCCCCGGTGCTCTATGAAATACTTCATGATCTTGAACTCTCTAGGCGAGAGGTCCATAGGCAGTCCGCTTCGGGTCGCCTCGCATTTTTTAAAGTCGAGCGTCATATCGCCGAACTGAAAGACCTCGACCTTCTCCGAGTGCTTCGTCGCGCGGCGCAGCACGGCCTCCACGCGGGCGGCAAGCTCCATGAAAGAGAAAGGCTTCGTCACGTAATCGTCGGCGCCCAGCTTGAGCCCGAGCACCTTGTCTATCTCCTGTCCGCGCGCGGTCAAAAGGATAATGGGTATGTCGTTTCCCTCGCTGCGAAGCTGCTTGCAGATATCGAGCCCGCTCATCTTCGGCAGCATCACATCGAGAATAATCAGGTCCAGATCTTTCTCCGTGGCAAGGCGCAGCCCTAACGCGCCATCGCGGGCGACCGTCACCGAATACCCTTCATACTCAAACCCGTCGCGCAGGGCGACTGCCATCGCCTGATCGTCTTCAACTATCAGAACTCTTCCCATACCGAAGCCCCTCAAAATCCCTTATTGCTGAATTCGACCTCCGGCCCGATTGAAGGCTCTCGATCTTCAATCGCTGCCTCTCTGCGCGGCGGGGCGAGCACGGCGCTCTGCTCTGCCGGCAGGTAGATGGTGAAGGTGCTGCCGGAGCCAGGCTTGCTGTTCAAGGTCACAAGCCCACGGTGCGCCTCGACGATATGCTTTACTATCGACAACCCTAACCCGCTACCTTTCACGTCGTGCACGAGCCCGGTGCTTACACGGTAAAACTTCTCAAATATCTTTTCGCGCTCGTCGCGTGAGATGCCGATCCCGTGATCGGTAATCGAGATGGTTATATACTCATCCCGTTTGTCGAGGCGGACAGTGATCTCTTTCGAGTCGCCCGAATACTTGACGGCGTTGTCGAGCAGGTTCATAAACGCCTGCGATATCGCATTAGAGTCCATGACGGCCGGCGGCAGCTGCCTGGGCGGCGTTTCAAAGTTTATCTTGAACCCCTGCTGGCTTAGCTGAACGGCGAAGGTCCTTAAGGTCTCGCTTATGACCTCGGCCACGTCCGCCCTCTCGAATTGATACGTTTTACGGCCCGATTCGATCTTAGAAAAATCGAGGATGTTGTTTATAAGCTGTGTGAGGCGTCGGCTTTCGGTCTCGATGTACTCGCCGTACTCTCTTATCTTTTCCGGCTCCCTGACGCGGCCCAGCTTGAGGAATTCGCCAAATACCCTTATAGATGCGAGGGGAGTGCGCAGCTCATGAGAAACGTTCGAAACGAAGTCCGCTTTCATCTGCGAGAGCTTCATTTCGCGCGAGGCGGTCTTGAGCGACATGACAATTCCTCCGATAAGCAAAAGCGTCATCAGGACCGTAAGCGACAGGTTGAATGCGAACAGACGGCGGGCCTCCTGCTCTTCGGTCATCTGGCGCATTCTCATCCCGAGCCGCCAGTCTTTGAATATGAACGGGAGCGACCCCCCGACCTCATAAGACTGCCCCTCGACCGGCTGCGACGAGAGCAATACCTTCTCGCTGCTGTCCATAAGCGTGACGATCGCGTCTTCATACGTGTCGGGGAAAAACTTCTGTAGCGAATTCTGAATCGCCCTCGGGAGCACGGTCTTCTTGAAATACTCCTCATCCACTATCATGCCCGCCGTCCCGATTACCATCTTCGTCGTCTCATCGATTATGGGTTTGACGAGCACGCGGTAATCCGGGTCGCGCTCGTCGACGGTGAGGTGAGGCGATTCGGGGACGTTGTTCGTCATTCGGTGGACGAGCCAGGCGGCGCAGGCCGCGTGAGCCGCCTTCCATTCGGGCGAATTGGGGTCGCGCTCCAGCCGCCGCTCTGCCGGGTCGTAGAAGAGCACGAGCGCATAAGAGTTATCTACAGTCTCTCCGGTCGTGCCTATGAAGAGCCGCTTAGCGCCTTCGACCTTGTGACTCGCGAAATGCTCGACGAATGCCTCGGCGTTGATTTCGCCGCGCGGGTCCTGGTTGAAGGCTTTCGGAGGGACGCTCAGATTCTGTTCGGCGGTCGTCCGGTAGAAATCATATACTTCTCTGGCCACGGCCGTCAGGTACTTGCGCATATACTCTTTGCGCGCGACCGGACGCGTCTCCTCCAGCTCGGCCAGTGATCTGTATTGCAAGCCAAGGATTATCATCAGCGGAATGACGACCGCTAACAAGGCTATATGGAGGACATGCCGCTTTAATATAGTTCTTATTATTTTCACTAGATGAACCTGCAGCCCAACTCAGTAATATACAACATAAAGCTCGAAACCGTACGCACAGTCGCAGCCGGTTTTTACAAGTAATTAACAGTTTTAACCGGTTTTTACAAAACAGCTTAAAGTCTACGACTGGCTTTTACCGGGGCGAGGGTGGGAAA
>DASTET010000839.1:0-4925 GCA_035709445.1 Blastocatellia bacterium
TATAAGGACCAGGGTTTTGTCATTCTAGGCTTCCCCGCGAACAATTTCGCCGGGCAGGAGCCGGGCAGCAACGAAGAGATCAAGAGTTTCTGCTCGCTCAATTATGGCGTCACCTTTCCGCTCTTCTCCAAGATATCTGTAAAGGGAGCTGACATACACCCGCTTTACAGATACCTCACCGACAAGGAGACAAACCCTCAATTCGGGGGAGAAATAAAGTGGAACTTCAACAAGTTCCTCGTCGACAAAAACGGCAAGGTCATTGCCAGGTTTGAGCCTCAGGTTAAGCCCGATAACGAGCAGGTTGTTCAGGCAATCGAAAATGCCTTGAAATAGCCGGGGCGACAGCAGTCGTTTATTCCGCGAGGCGCGAAGGCCCGGTTTGGTCGCCCGCTCTACCGGGCTTTCGCGAACGCCTCCTCCAGGTCTTCCACATCGATCCAGAATCGAGGCGCATGTTCTTCCTTGTTTTGCCAGGACTCGAATATGACAAGATACATCTCCGTGTCAGCATCAAATTTGATCTTGTTGGGGTAGCTAATCGATTTAGAAGACTTTAGAGGCAGCTCCGCGTACGGCTTTTTCCCAATCGTCAAGGCTGACTCCTCGCCGGAGGGGAGCCGCCCAAGTTTTGCGTTTTCGGTCGACAGCTTTTTAATCTCCATCCACTTATTGATTTTTCTGGCATACACAAAGAATCCGGGCGCTGGCTCGGCTGGCCCTGAGCGCCTGTAATGAAAAGCGTAATACTTATCCTCGTAGATTTTTGAGGGCGACTTTGGCGCACTCTTCAGGATTACCGACTCAAAAGTCGGACGGGAAAAAGAGAGACTCTCATCCTGATGCGCGGCGACCGTCGTTGCAGCAGCTAAGATAAATCCTGCTAAAACGATCATCCATACTCTCATATTCGACCTACCTCCTCTGATCCTCTGATGACTGGTTGTAAAGAGCAGGGATCATATCCCAGAAACAGCCCTTCATTCAAGAAAGCCTTTCAGTAACCGCAGACTTATTCTTCGCAGTCATGCTATGACATTAGGCCGCGCGGGTAGGACAAAACCGTGTCATTCGCAAAGTTCTATGGTTTCAGGCGGCTCGTAACCTCACCTTAAACCCCGGCGCGATGACGATCCCATAACTTGGCCAGCGGTCCTTGCAGAATCAATCAATTGCGGTCGGGAACGCCGTGTGCACGCATTAGTTGCCGCATGGAGCAAGAAGACCAGAGCGGAACGCAGGAAACGGATTCGACCTGGGAGACGGCGTTAAGAATCCTCAGGTATCTCGCCGAGCATCCGAATGCCGCTGATACGGCGGAGGGAATACTCCACTGGTGGCTGCTCGAAAGAGCGATCATAGAAGAAGAGGAGACCGTGGAGCGGGCGCTTGATCGCCTGGTCGAAAAGGGATTGATCGTCTCGGTGGAGACTGCGGACGCGCGCCGTCACTACCGCCTGAACAGAGTAAAAATCGAGGAGACGAAGAAATTGATCCGCAAAGGATGAGGGCGCGGGTAGTGAAAGACGTAAACCGGATGGCCTGATAATGATGAACGATGACAAAAACTGGGAGCGCCTGACCGACGAGATACAGCTCCTGAACGCCTGCCTGATACGAGAGGTTCGCCGCCGGAAACGCGCCTCCGAGCCGAGCCATCTGGATCATTTTCAAGGACTGGTCTTGAGCGAGCAGGAGATACTTGAGATTCTTACCGCCCCTTCGCACGACCTGAATATGGTCGACACGGATATGGAATCGGACCAGCGGCTTAAGAGAATCGAAGAGAGAATCTCGCGGCAAACCGGCGACGAAGGGCTGAGAGCAGCGCCGCCCCTGTTTCAGGTCACATCGCTTTTCCAGCTCGAACGTATCGAGGCGCAGTGCCTTGTCCTTTGTCTCGCCCCTGAAATCGAGTCGAAGTACTCTAAGGTCTTTGCATTTCTTCAGGACGATGTGACGAAGAAGCTGCCGACCATCGACCTGGCATTGAGGTTGTTCTGTAAAGGCATGCAGGATCGAGTCGCAGCCCGGGCTATTTTCTCGCCGAATGCCCCGCTCTTGAGAAATCGCCTCCTGCACCCGACCGATGCCCCTGATGGATCGGGCGCCCTGTCGCAACGCGCGCTCAAGCTCGATGACAGGATCGCCTCTTTTCTATTAGAGACTCCGCACCTGGACGGATACCTGAGCGAGTGGGTCGAGTTCATAGCTCCCCCGGATGAACCGGTGAGAGCAGTCCTGCCCGGAGAGATGCGAGATCGGACAATTCGCATGATCGAAGACTGCTTTTCGGGGGGTGATGCCCCTGTCCGTCCTTTGATCCACCTCTCTGGCCGAAAGGGCTCCGGGCGGCGATCTCTCGCAGAATGCGCGAGCCGGATGACCGGTCTGCCGCTCCTTGTGGCCGATGTGAGGCGCATGCCTTCGGCGGGGACGGAGCGCGCCGAGGCTTTGTGGCGGCTCGGTCGTGAGGCGCTTCTGCTTCCGGCGGCGATATTCGTAGAGAATTTCGACGGCCTCTTGCAGGAGGGCCACAGGGGAGAGCTGACGGCGCTACTCGACTCCGTAGAGCAGTTTTCTCCGCTCACCTTTTTATCGGGATCGCATGCCTGGAAGCCGTGGAGGCCGACGCAGCTCTTTCTCAGCCTGGAGTGCCCCGTGCCGGACTCCACTTCGCGGATCGGTCTGTGGAAGGAACATCTTCAAGGCGCAACGCATGAGATAGGCGACGATATCCTCATCGAGCTGGCGGGCAAGTTCAACTTCACGGACGGCCAGATTCGGAACGCGGTAGAGGCTGCGCGTAACCGCGCCTTCTGGGAGAGCCGGCCTCCCGGACCTTTAACGGCGGCGATGATCACACAGGCATGCAGGGGCGTCGCTGTCCCGAACCTGGGCGGTCTCGCTCTCAAGATCGAGCCGTGCTACTCGTGGTCGGATATCGTGCTTCCTGAGAGCCAGTTGATACAGCTACGAGAGATCGCAGCCCATGTAAAGCGGGCGCAGACGATCCTTGAAACCTGGGGCTTCGCGCAGAAATACCCGAACGGTCGGGGAATCACGGCGATGTTCGAAGGGCCGAGCGGCACGGGCAAGACGATGGCCGCAGGCATCATCGGGGCCGAGCTCGGATTGGACCTCTACAAGATCGATCTGTCGTGCGTCGTGAGCAAGTACATAGGCGAGACGGAGAAGAACCTCAACCACATCTTCGAAGAGGCGCAGGATAGCAACGCCATTCTCTTCTTTGATGAAGCCGATGCCCTTTTCGGAAAACGATCCGAGGTTAAGGATGCGCATGACCGGTACGCCAACATCGAGACGGCTTACCTCTTACAGAGGATGGAAGATTATAGCGGCATCGTCATTCTGGCGACCAATATGAAGCATAACCTGGACGAGGCATTCGTCCGCAGGATGAGATTCATCATCCATTTCCCGTTTCCGAGCGACGCGGACCGGGAGCTTATCTGGGAGAGATCGTTTCCGAAAGATGCGCCGCTCGGCCGTGATATAGACTTCCGCTGGCTTGCGAGGAAGCTGAAGATCACCGGCGGGCACATCAAGAACATCAGCCTTCGGGCGGCATTTCTGGCAATCGAGCGACAGGGCTTGATCGATATGGACTGTCTGGTCGAGGCCGCGAGGCGCGAGATCGAAAAGACGGGAAAGATATCATCTCTCACCGACTTCCGCCCGCGCGAGAACCCGAAAGAGAGTTTTGAGACGGCGGAGGTCGCATGAGCACGGCGATTCGAGACGTAGGAGAGACGCTCGTCGATCTGCTTCGAGACAACCTGGGAGGGATCGTTCCGAACCCCGAGCAGATCGCGCTGCTCTCTCCGCCGGAAGCCACTCAGATCGGAGGAGTTCGCCTCACGCTGTTTCTGTACTCAATCGCGCCCGCCGCCGAGATGAGAAACGAGCTGGAGATCCCCGGCAATCTCGCCGGAGACGAAGCGGTATCAGAGCCGCTGGACCTCTACTACCTGCTGACGGCCTTTGCGCCGCCGATGATGCAGAACCCTACGGAGCGAACGCTCGACTCGCACCTGTTGCTCGGCGAGGCGATGCGCGTCTTCTTTGACAACGGCACGCTGACCGGCTCGGTCCTGCGCGGAGAGCTTCCCCGCGATGAGGAGCTGCGGCTCACGCTACAGCCCATAACGGTCGAAGACCTGACGAGGATATGGAGCGTCTTCCCCGAAAGCGTGCTGCATGTCTCTGCGAGCTACCTGGTGACGCCTGTCCGTCTGCGCTCGACGAGGACGAGAGGCGGGCAGCGTGTGGTCTCGCGACAGACGGGCGTCGATCAGATAGTCCCGCTTCAGTCGGAGGATGAGCCGTCATGACGTACACTCGCCCGTTCGTAACAAATCGATTCATAGCGTACGACGGGGACACGCGAGACCACACGCTTTCGCTCGCCGTGCGCGTGATCGACGATTTCACGAGGGAGCAGGCCGAAGTGAGATTGCGGGTAGAGTTGAAGGAGCTGAAGCGGTCGCGACCGTTTCGCAATCAGAGCGGAGAGTTCTGCTTCGAAGCTATACCCGATGGCGACTATACGCTCGTGGTCGAGCCCGATCCGACGACGGCTGACTGGTTCTACTTGCAGCCCGTTCCGGGCGACGACTGGACGGAGAGTTTCGAGAGGCCCGTACGGCTTCCGCTGCCCGATTTGCGCAGTCCCCTCGTTGAAGTGACGCTATCGCCGAAGACCTCTTATCCGTTCCCGAATAACGCCACGCTGATACGCGGGACCGTAACCGAGGGAGCGCCTTCAGTCGAAGTTGCGGGCGCGATTGTAAGCACCGCTTACGAGCAGGTCGACCCGGATGACAGCGATCAGACTATCGTGGTTGCAGTCGAGACCCGGACCGATCGAAAAGGGGAGTATGTATTGTTCTTTCAGAGCATGC
>DASTET010000840.1:0-6279 GCA_035709445.1 Blastocatellia bacterium
TAAAGGGTTGACAGATAAGTTTATCGATCCTGTAAATCCTGTCTAACTCGTAACTGCCCGGCTCATCCCTTCAAGCGGTTGAGAAATTCTGCGTTGTTTGCGGATTCGCTGAGCCCTTTGAGCAGCAGCTCCATCGCCTCGACAGGCTTCTTTCCGGCGAGCGCTCGCCGGAGCAGGTGAATCTGTGGCAGGGTTTCGGGATCGAAAAGCTTCTCCTCTTTGCGCGTTCCCGATTTCGATATATCTATGGCGGGAAAGATTCGCCGCTCGGCCAGTTTTCGGTCGAGCACGATTTCCATGTTCCCCGTGCCCTTGAACTCCTGAAAGATCACTTCATCCATCTGGCTCCCCGTGTCGATCAGGGCCGTACCTATTATAGTGAGCGAGCCGCCCTGCTCGGCGTTGCGCGCTGCGCCGAAGAACCGACGGGGAAATTCCATCGCGCGCGAATCGACGCCCCCGGTCATTATCTTTCCGCGCCTGCTCGTTTCGCGATTCGATGCTCGGGCCAGCCGTGTGATCGAATCGAGCAGCATGACGACATCCTGCCCGCACTCTACCAGCCGTTTCGCCCTTTCGAGCACGAGCCTCGCCACCTGCAAATGGAGGTTCGATCCCTGGTCCGACGAGGAAGCGATCACCTCACCCCGCACGAGCCGCTTTAAATGTGTGACCTCTTCGGGCCGCTCATCGACCAGCAGCACGACGAGATGAGTCTCGGGGTGATTATCCGCGACGGCCTCGGCGATATCTTCGATCAGCGTCGTCTTCCCGGTCTTCGGGGGCGCGACTATAATCCCCCGCTGCCCCTTTCCTATGGGCGCAATCAGGTCGAGCACGCGCAGAGACATCTTGTCGTTCCCGGCAGAGAGTTCGAGCCGCTCGGTCGGATCGATGCTGACGAGATCGTTAAAGAGCGGGGCCGAGGTGTAGCGGTCGGGGCTGAGCCCGTTGACCTGCTCGACCTCCGAAAGCTGGTTTGACTGGTTGCGGCCATACCCGTTCTGCGGAGGGATCGAGGTCCCCGTTATATCGACGCCCTCGCGCAGCGAGAGCTTCTGTATTAGATTGCGGGCAACAAAAACGTCCT
The DNA here is from genome assembly GCA_035709445.1 of Blastocatellia bacterium. GTDB lineage: Bacteria > Acidobacteriota > Blastocatellia > UBA7656 > UBA7656 > DASTET01. The sequence goes on from DASTET010000840.1 coordinate 1,091, forward strand.
TCGAGCCCGGCAAGTAGTTGTTGCTCGCCTGCCGCAAAAAGCCAAACCCTTTCTCGTTTATCTCTAAGACGCCGGATGCAGCCTGGTGAGTTTCCATCAAAAGCTCCGATAAGATTTGATCATAATCATTAACCTCACGAGCGATCCTTCATTATGAGATTCGTAAGACCTGAAGAGCAGGAATTCAACGCAAAAGCGATCATTCGGGCAATTCCAATTTCACTTCGGCGCGACCCGCCATGACCTCGCGCCCGTAGGGTGTGAGACTGACCGTAGGGTACGCGCCCTGCTGTACCGCTATGCAACCTGCCTGGATCAACCCTTTGATATAGGAAGTAATCTCGTCCTGGGTCATCGTCTTCAGCAGACCATAAGTAGAGAGCCTGTCGAGCTGGTTTTCTCTCACCTGTTTGGATGTCGAGCCTCGCAAGACGGCGGCGACCGTTCCCTTGCCGAATCTGTTATTAAGCCTCGCTACACAGCTCAGCACCTTTTGAACTACGACCACCTCTGCCTGGCTCAAGCTGCGAAGTGAAGTCTGGGCCGCGTCCTTGTTCTTCAAATCACCTGCGACGCGCGCGCTCTCTGATCGTCTGCGAAGCTCAGCCCTCAACTCTGCGCCGGTCGGGGCCTCATCTATGATGAACTGATCGAGCGCGGTGGCCTGGGGACGTTTAGAATAACCCGAAGGCTGGGCAATACTCAACGTCCCGGACGCATTCTTCGGGGCGAGGCGGGACTGCTCCTGGCGCGGGAGAGAATCGGGAGCGCAGCCCGAACAAGAGCCGCAGCGACCGAGATGCTTGCGGTCCCCAAAGTAATTCAGGATGAAGCGGCGCAGACATCCCGTGTGATAGCAATAATCGACCATCCGGCGGAGCTTCCACTGCTCGGCAGCCGCGCGCGCTGCAAGCTCCCGCGTGTTGATCCTCAGGGCGCGGGCTGGCTCCTCGTCCAGCAGCTTTATCCCGCGCCCCTGATAAACGCTCCTGGCCTCGATAAGACCGCGCGAGGCGAGGCGGGCGAGCGCCGCGCGCGCCTGCCTGTCATTCAGCCCAAGCCCCGCGCCTACAGTGTCCATATCAAGCTCGGTCGTGTCGCCTTCGCTCACGTTGCGGTTGAAGATGAGGTCTCTGAGCAGCGCGGCTTCTATCGAGTCATCGGGAACGGCAGCGAGCGAGCGATCTATTGATACCTTGAGCGAGCACAGAAGCCCCCTGTCGGAAGGTCTCCCGCGCACGACATGGCCTGCCTTTTCCAGCACGACGAGCGCCGAGTATATCGACATCTCATTCTTTACGCGGAGCCGTTCTGCGATATCTCGCGCCGAAATCTCGCCCCTCGCCGCGCCTATATCGGCTATCTGCTCATAGACCCTCGTTATCAGATCGGGCGAAGGATGGCTGCCATCGATGAAAAACTGCTGGGTCCTTGTGTCGGCGTAGTTGAAGAGCAGCAGGCAGTCTGCCGGCAGCCCGTCTCGCCCCGCGCGGCCTACTTCCTGATAGTATGCCTCTATAGAGCCGGGGATGTGATAGTGGACGACGAATCGTATATCCGGCTTGTCGATGCCCATTCCGAATGCGTTTGTGGCTATTATGGCTTTCGACTCGCCCGACATAAAACGGTCCTGTGCGCGGGTGCGCTCGGCCTCTTCCATCCCGCCGTGATAGGCGTCTAGGCTCAGGTCTGCCATCTTGAGCCTCGCGCTGATCTGCTCGACGCTCTTGCGGGTAGCGGTATAAATGATGCCCGATCCTGTCGCAGAGTTGATTACATGTTTGAGCAACGAGAGTTTCTCTTTTTCGGTCTTGACCGGCACGACCTTTAGCGAGAGGTTTGGGCGGTCAAACCCCGCAACGAATACTCGCGGCTCGACGAGTCCAAGCTGCTCGATGATGTCCGCGCGGACCTGAGGGGTCGCAGTTGCGGTGAGCGCAAGGACCTGCGGCCCTCCGAGCATACGGGCGGCTTCTTTAAGCCTGAGATAATCGGGCCGAAAGTCATGGCCCCAGTGCGATATGCAGTGGGCTTCATCGACTGCAAAGAGTTTCACCGTCACTTCGGAGATGGTCTCGGTGAACGCCTCGCTTCGAAATCGCTCGGGGGCGACATAGACAAGCTTGTAGAGCCCGCGTCGTATCTCGCTCAACCGCCGCGTAAGCTCGCCGTAGCTGAGCGAGCTGTTTATAAATGTAGTGGCTATACCCCGCGAGGCAAGCTGGTCGACCTGGTCTTTCATCAATGCGATGAGAGGCGATACGACCAGCGTGGTCCCTTCGATCATCAGGGCGGGAAGCTGGTAACAGAGCGACTTCCCGCCGCCGGTCGGCATTACGACCACCGCATTTTCGCCCGCGAGCACCGAAGAGATCACCTCGGCCTGCCCCTCACGAAAATCCTTGAAGCCGAAATGCCTCTCCAGGGCCGCGCGCGCGCTTTCTGAATCGCTCACAAGAACTTCCTCTCGATTGCCTTAAACATAGCCGGGGTGATATTGGCTGAAGATTCTCGGCACCAGTTACGATACCACGCTCGCAGCGGCGTTCTCAAACTTTAAGAGTTTGAGGGCCTTCTTCAATCGGTGTTGCGGCCTCGTCTTCGCATCGATTATATATTCAGTCGTATCAATGAAGGGCCGTTAAATTAAAGCCATTTCTTATTTACCACGTGAGAGAGAGAACAGGTATGGACTACATCGATCTTAGAAGCGACACGGTCACAAAGCCCACGGCTGAGATGCGCGAGGCGATGGCGCGGGCCGAAGTGGGCGATGATGTATATCTCGAAGACCCGACCGTGAACCGGCTACAGGAGCTTGCCGCGTGGATGCTCGGCAAGGAGGCCGCGCTGTTTGTGCCCTCCGGCACGATGGGCAATCAAATATGCGTCAAGCTTCACACACGGCCCGGCCAGGAGGTGATAACCGAAGAACGCTCGCACATATTCAATTACGAGATGGGGGCGATGGCCGTGATCAGCGGGACGCTCGCCCGGCCGGTCCGTGGAGAAGACGGGATCCTCGACTGGCCTTCTATTGAGGCGGCCATCAGACCGCGCTCGGCTTACTATGTCGCACAGACCGGACTGATCACGCTTGAGAACTCGCATAATATGGCCGGGGGCGCGTGCATGCCGTTCGACCGTATGGAAGAGATATGCGAGCGGGCGCAACAGGCGGGTCTGCCGGTGCACCTTGATGGGGCTCGGATATTCAATGCGGCCATCGCGCTCGGGCGCGAGGCAGCAGAGATTGCGCGGCCCTTCGATTCGGTGATGTTCTGTCTGTCGAAAGGGCTCTCGGCTCCGGTCGGCTCGTTGATCGTCGGGTCGCGTGATCTTATCGATCGGGCGCTCCCGGTAAGAAGGCTTATGGGCGGCGGCATGCGGCAGGCGGGCGTGCTCGCAGCCGCCGGGATTGTCGCGCTTGAGAAGATGACCGGGCGGCTGGCCGAAGATCACGAGAATGCCCGTCTGCTCGCTCGAAATCTTGCGGTTCTTCCCGGCATCAGCATCGACCCTGAAATGGTGCCGACCAATATCGTAATCTTCGATATATTGGGGACCGGAATCTCTACAGCCGAGCTTTCGACCCGGCTCAAAGAGCGAGGCGTGCTGGCAAACGGAATAAGCAACCGCGAGATGCGAATGGTCACCCATAAAGACGTGAGCAGGCAGGATTGCCTCACTGCGGTCGAGATAATAAAAGAGGTTATTTCTTAGGAAACTGGAAGAAACTATACAGCCGAAAAGCCGCGTAGCGGCGTCCTCTCGATAGAAAGAGGAAAGCTATTTCGCACACCTCTATTGAATGGTCGACAGGTGGCTCCTACGGAGCCAGGCTTTCATGCCAGGCCACGTTGCTATCGAGAGGTCCCCCTTTCGGGGCTGAGTAGATACAATGAAGAGACTGATCATAGCCATTGACGGGCCTTCAGGCGTAGGCAAGAGCACTCTTGGCAAAGAGCTCGCCCGCCGACTTGGTTACCTCTACATCGATTCCGGCGCTGTCTACAGGGCGCTCGGTCGGAAGGCTATCGATAACGGCGTCGCGCTCGACGACCGCGAGTCGCTTGCAAGGATCGCGCGCGAGTCGGATGTGAGGCTCGAAGGCGACCCCGATCATCTGAGGACGTTTCTCGATGGCCGGGAGGTCACCCGCGAGATACGGGCGCCTGATGCGAGCCACGCCGCCTCGGTCGTTGCAACCATCCCCGAAGTGCGCGAGGCCGTTGTCGAAAAGCTCCGCCTGATGGGCGCGGGCGGCGGAGTTGTGATGGATGGGCGTGACATCGGGACGAAGGTTTTTCCTGAGGCGCAGGTGAAGCTCTTTCTTGAGGCGGACCTGGACGTGCGCGCGCGTCGCAGGTGGAATGAAGAGCGCGGGCGCGGGCGAGAAGCGTCCATCGAGCAGATCAGCTCGGAGCTTGAAGAGCGCGACCGCCGCGACCGCGGGCGGGCGGCCACCCCTCTCATCAGGGCAGACGATGCGATTCTGCTCGACACGTCCGATCTCGATCTAGATCGCGTTGTCGGGCGTGTGCTTGAAATTGTCGAAATGCGAAGCTAAACTTTTTATGCGAATTCGTTGGAACGCTTGAAGAATTTGATATTTCTCCATCTGGAAGCGATTTGAACTTGACTGGAATGCTCGCCACTGGCTCAGGCCAACAGCCACGCTCGCCTCTGGTTTTAACAGGAAAGCTGCGCCGAGGGTGCGTCCTCAATAACACCTGATCATGGGTATATTCACAGGATTGATAATGGAGATTGGCCGGGTGCGCCGGATCGAGCGGCGGGCCGACGGGGCCTATCTCGTCATCGAAGCGAGCGCGGTCCTTGAGGGGACTCGCATAGGCGATTCGATAGCCATCAACGGCGTCGATCTGACTGTGATAGAGATGAGCAAGCAGCATTTCAGCGCCGATGCTTCGCTTGAGACCCTGAGCCGCACAACTCTGGGCGATCTGACATCTGCGAGCCGCGTAAACCTTGAGCGCGCGCTCGGAGTAGGCGAGCGGCTCGGCGGGCATATAGTGCAGGGCCACATCGATGGGACGGGCGAGCTGGAGACGGTCACAGCCGAAGGCAACGCTTACCGTATGCGCTTCAAGTTCCCGCGCGAGCTTGGACGTTACATAGCTATGAAGGGCTCTATCGCCGTCGACGGAATAAGCCTGACGGTCGCG
>DASTET010000841.1:0-3171 GCA_035709445.1 Blastocatellia bacterium
CTCGACTGTAGTATCGTGCATGCCTCGAAATACGAGACGCACGACCACTCTTTCATTCGGACCGGCATAGGACACGCTCTCGACAACGCCGCGTCCCAGATAGTAAGGCGTGTTTAGCAGTTGAGGCTGAAAGCCGAGCACGACATCCTCGGGGCGGAACACGATCTTGACCGCCTGGCGTTCGGACAATGATGGCGCGTCGGGCGGCATCCTCAATCGCAAAGGGCCGATGGCCACCTTTCCGTCGCGCAAACGACCGAGCAGCACATTGGCAGCGCCAAGAAACGTAGCGACAAACTCAGTCTGCGGATGGTTATATATTTCGAATGGCGTCCCGATCTGCTCAATACGCCCGTTGTTGAGGATCGCGATTCTATCGGCCAGATCGAGCGCCTCTTCCTGATCGTGCGTGATAAAGAGCGCGGGCAACTTCAGAGAGCGGAGCAGGACTCGCACGTCTCTGCGCAGCTCGACGCGAGTAACCGCATCGAGCGCGCTGAAAGGCTCGTCGAACAGGACCGCGCCAGGCTCGTAGGCGAGGGCGCGGGCGACCGCCACTCGCTGCCGCTCCCCGCCCGATAGCTGTGAAGGGTACTTTTTGCGATGGGCTTGCAGGTGAATCAGGCTGAGCATCTCCTCGACGACGCTTTCGATACTCGATCTCTTGAACTTTTGCACCCTGAGCCCGAAGGCTATGTTCTGTTCGACCGTCATGCGCCGGAAAAGGGCCTGCTCCTGAAAGACTATGCCGAGATTTCTCCGCTGCGGCGCGACACCATCGATCCGCTCTCCTCTCAGTATGATCTCACCCGCATCCGACTGATCGAGCCCTGCGATTATGCGCAGCAGCGTCGTCTTTCCGCTGCCGGATGGGCCGAGCAGCACCAGCAGTTCGCCTTCAGCTATGTCGAAGCTGACATCGCTCAAGACCGCCTGCTCGCCATAGCTCCTGGCGATACCCTTGACGCTAATGGCAGTCCGGCAGAGGTTCGCCCGGTCGGTAACCTTATCGCTTTCAGTCCTGGCCTCCTCGACCCGATCCATAGATGGTATTAAATCATCCGGCGGCAACCTTGCGCTATGACAGAAAGACGCAGCCGGCACAGGTATAACCTGATCCGTGTCGGACTGCGTCGGTCTGCGGCAAGCGGGGCGGGTCAGTCTTTTTTGGCGCGAAGTGAGGCTTGAAGCTCGGCGATGGTCTTGCCCCGGTCGTTGAAATGGCGAATGATATTGCGCGCAAGGAGCGAGCCGGGAGCGGCCCACTTTACGGCTTTGCGCAGGTGCTCTTCGAGCGCGCTGCGATGAGGGTGTATAGAGATGAGAGCGGCGGCAAACTCCATCTCCGCATCACCGCCGCGCATAGCGATTGCGCGAACGACCGATGAATAGCCGTCGTGTGATATGAGGCTCTCTCTCCATCGGGAAACGTGTCTTGTCTGCTTGAAGGCTTCTTCGAGATAGCCGAGATCGAACAGCGCAAGCGCCGCCGATTCGCCTTTTGCCCGGCTTGCGCGCTCCCGGAGCCGCGCGTGGAGAGCTTCTGCGATCTTGTGGTCTTTCATCGCATAAACGGTCGCGCGTCTGAGGGTCTCCATTCGAGCTAAGACAGGCAGGCCGCCGTCGAGCAGCGCCACAGTATCGTCGGCCAGCCGGGCCGTGTCATAGCTCGTATCTATACTTTGCCAGCTCTTGCCTCCGCCCCACGGGAGCGACCGCGCGCTCTCTATCTCAATCGGATGGCAGAGCAGCGGCGGGCCTGCCAGCGCCTCCTGGCCGAGATAGATGAGAGTACCGAGCACCGACACAAAGAGCGAGATAAAACGAACCGATCTCTTATTCACTGTTACTTCCTCCTATTTCTGCATTTCGGCAATTAGACGTGGCAGGGTGCGGATTTCTTCATTAATATTCTGCCTCGGCCCGGTGATAGTTTTGTGACCGATTTACGGGACTGTTCGTACTAGCCTGCGGTGTCGCAGCTTTTCGCCACACCTGCTGGTCCAGATACAAATCACATCGATTACTGAAAGGATTAATGTAATGAAAGGAAGACGGCACCTTCTGCGTTTTCAGGCGTTGCTCTGCATCTTGCTCACGGCAGGCATGGCCTGGGGACAGGGCCCTGCTCAGCAAACCCCTCAACCCCCGCCCATAAATCAATCGGACGATATGCTGCTGAAGAATTTTCGGTGGCGCTCGATAGGCCCTGCCAGTATGGGTGGCCGCATCGATGACATTGTCGGCGTCGAGAGCAACCCCTCTACTTACTATCTCGGCCTGGCCACCGGCGGCGTGTGGAAGACGACCAACAACGGCACGACATTCGATCCTATCTTTGACACCTATCCCACGTCCTCTGTCGGCGACCTGGCCCTGAGCCAGAGCGACCCCAACATCATATGGGTCGGGACGGGCGAGCCAAACAACCGGCAAAGCTCGTCATTCGGCGACGGGATATATAAATCGACCGACGCAGGCAAGACATTCACCAACATGGGGCTTAAAGAGACTCAGACCATAGCCCGCATCGTCATCGATCACAAAGACAACAACACGGTCTATGTAGCTGCGCTCGGCCATCTGTTCGGCCCGAATCCGGAGCGCGGCGTCTATAAGACCACGGACGGCGGAAAGACCTGGGCGCTTGTCAAGTTCATAGATCAGGATACCGGGTTCACCGATATAGTCATGGACCCCGTGGATAACAAGGCGCTCTATGCGGCCTCTTATCAGCGGCGGCGCACGCCCTTCGGGTTCAACGGCGGGGGGCCGGGCTCCGGGATATGGAAGACGACCGACGCCGGAAAGACCTGGACCCGGCTCGAAGGCGCGGGGCTACCCTCCGGGATGTATGGTCGAATAGGTCTCGACGTTTCTCGCTCGAACCCTAACGTCGTCTATGCCCAGATCGAAGTAGGGCCAAGCCCCGGCACAGGCGGCGGCCCGCCCGGCGGCGGCCAGCGCGGGCAGCAGCAGCAACAGGCGCAGCCTCCGAACCCGGAGCGCAGCGGCGTCTGGCGCTCGGACGACAGGGGGAAGTCCTGGCGCATAATGAGCAACAACAACAACCGCCCGATGTATTACTCGCAGATTCGCGTCGATCCCAAAAACGATCAGATCGTATACACCATGGGCGCGCCCTTCCATAAATCGACCGACGGCGGCAAG
>DASTET010000842.1:0-3738 GCA_035709445.1 Blastocatellia bacterium
CTCACGACCGGATTCATCCTCGTCTTTTCCTTTACTATCTGGCTTGCTGCTGGCAGGGTCGCCCCCCTTGACCGCGCTCAAACGCGTTTCGGTCGTCATCCGGCTCTTTGCCAGGGCTAAGGCGGTCATCATCCAGTTAACATCGCTGTCGGCGACCTTGCCTGTCTTTCTTTCGAATAAGTCAGGGGCCAGGAAGCTCAGATTCTTCGGCTTCGGTTTTACCGCGTTCAGGCTGAATAACTGGGGGACGACATCTATCGTTTGCCTCGTGTCATTGCCGACGGAGGTGGCAACGAGCATCACCTTACCCGTATCGACCAGAACTATGTCAACGCTTACGCCGTTGACTGTTAGCGAAAGCAGGGCGAGCCCATCCCTGTACATCTGCCTCCCGCACACTTTGCCATCCTGCGTGCAACCGTCCTGCCAATGATAGGTGCCTACCTCTTGCGCGGCGGGATGAGCATCTTGGGCCATCACGGTAAAGGGCGCTCCCATCATGATTAACAGGAGAAACAACAGCCTCTTGTGTTTTTGATTCATAACTTATGCTCACGCGAAAGCCCGGGCGCATCGCAGCAAAGCCCGTCAGGCCGATGCTTACTATACACCTGAACGGCTCCGCCCCTTGCTTGAGAAGTCTATTTCAGTTATTCACTTCGCATAGTACCCCTTGCGAGTGCGGATTATAGCATCAGCCCGGCTTAACCTCACACGCAGCCGGCGGAATGTGCCGTCACGCTCCTGATTCGTCGGATAGTACCCCAGGCTATAAATCGTCCGGAGCGCGGCGGCTATTTCCGAATACACTTTAGAAAGGTCCTTGCTCCTCTTCGCCTTATACAACTGTCCGCCGGTCAGCTCCGCCATCTGCGCGAGCTGTGAACGGGCCGCCTCATAAGCCGAGGGGGTGCCCGTAAGGCGCTCCCACACTTCCTCCTCTTCGGTATCTATATAGATCGGGAATGCTATCACGTCCGACTCTTCGATCCGCCGCACCAGTTGCTCGAACGACACACGGCTGGGAGAGAACCTGAACCACTCCATGGAGTTATCCACGCCATCGGTCATAACGACGATCGCGTTTCGTTGCCCCTGCAACCCGTCGAGCATGTTGTCGAGCGCGAACCACATCGCCTCATAAAAGGCCGTCCCTCCGGCCGGCCGGTCGATTGAATCGATTCGCTGTCGCAGGAGGTTGCGGTCTGTCGTGAAAGGGGAGACGACCTGTACGCGGCGAGTGAAGGTCAATACGGCCATCTTGTCTTCCGGCCCTATCAGATCGACGAAGTGGAGCGCGGCCGATTTGACGACATCTATTTTGTCCGAGATCGAGCCGGACAGGTCGAGCAGCAGCACGAGATTAAAGGGGGCTGTCGTCGGCGCGAAGAACTCTATACTCTGCGGCTCATTATTCTCAAAGAGCTGGAACTCTTCCTTCTTGATTTCCGGCAGGCTCTTGCCTTTCCGGTCCGTCACGCTGACGTTCAGGCTGACGACCGAGGTCCCGAGCACGATGGCATCTCCCCGCCTGTTCGCGCTCGACGACACCCTGTCACCGGCTCTCTCACTAGCCGGACTGCTGGCGTTATCGCGGCCCAGAACCGGGGGGCTGCTCGGCCTGGGTTCGGCGGAGGCGATCTCTGTGTCGGGGACGCCGGTCTTGTAGTCTGGCGAAGGTGAGGGCCTATGCCTGCGTGATTGTGAAACGCGCGGATCGAGTGAGCCGTCTGTGCTGCCCGAAGGAGGATCGGGACTATTCCTCGAATTAGCTGCGGGAGGCGAATCAGGGAACTGCTGTCCGTGGGATGACGATTGGCTGTCATCGGGCAGCCCGGGCCTTATCACCCTTACACCCGCGTAGATTCCTCCGCTGCTTTCATAGCGTTCTCGCCTCGTGCCGGACAGAGGCCCGTTTTGCGTCGCGCTGCCGGATTGCTGGCTCTGGCCGCCCGACGCGATGGTGACCTGGTCGTCCGCCGCAGGGGGTGCGGACGAGCCGCGAGGCAGGCGTGCGGGAGGTGTGGAAATACTGTTCGGGTCGTCCGGATCGGTCCGGCCTGCCGGGCCGGCATCCGGCGGTTTTCGTGGTGATTGATCGCCGTCCTGTTTACGCGGAGGCTCATGCGCAGCAGACCCGGTCCGACGGCCTCTGGTCTTCGGCAGATCAATTATCGTTGCGATTGCCGGCGCATCCGGCGCGGGTTTAAGAGCGATGTCACCGCTCTGGCTGTTGAGTATTATAGGGGCGCTGCCCCTGCCCAGCCGCCCTTGAACGGCGTGCGGTCCCGCGCGCTCGTAAGAAGTGAGGGTAAGAGTTGAACGGACGCTCCCCCGCATGGAGTGCATCGCGACGCGCGCGTCGGCAGACTTCGGGAGTTGAAACTCTATACTTCCGCTGACGGTCTCGACCACGGCGCTCGCAAGCGAGCCTGTAACCTCCACGGGCCACTCGCCGCCGGTGACCTGCAGGTGCGAGCGCCGTGGTATGTAGACCGTGATATCGATGCGCCCCGGGTCACCGGTATGCTTGCTCTCGATATAGACGGCGTTCTCGTCGGTCGACAAAGACATCTCGGAGGAATTGAGAGGCCCGCCCGACGGGGACTTCTTCTCGGCTATGATGTGGACCTTTTGACTGTTCCACGTCTGGATGCGCGTGGGACCCCTAAGGTTTTCGACCCTCACGTAGCCGTCCGACTTGAACGAGAACATCTCGACGCGCACGGCCGGTTCCTGCGTGTTTAGCGCGGAGGTCGAAGCCATCGATACAAGTCCAAACAGGAGAGGGAAGGCGAGGCCTGTGAGTCGAAGGTAATGTTTATGGGGTCTGTGTGGAAGCTTGCTGGAAGACGCATTCATGATCTGCCTCCGAAGAACGTAGAAGAAGATCCGGTCGCGCCCACTGATTACGAAACCTAATCCGGGTAGAGTCGATTTGGACTAGACTACACCCGAAATGATGACACCACCGCTTTAATTGTCAATAGAAGAACTCCGATACTCCGATTTCACATACGCCGTTTCCCGGGTAGAAACAAGATCGAGATGGCCCTATCCACGCCGATGCCTGTGATGATCGGGCACTGCCGGGAGTTGAGACGAAAACTTCCTCTCTTTCGAGAAGGGCCTGTTGCCAGGCATCATTCGATCACCTTGAAAGCTGACGGCCTCTCCATCGGCTGTAAAAAACAGACCCGGTTTATACTCGATCAGTTTGAGGCCGCCTTGCCAGCTTATATACAAGTACCCGTTTCTTACCGACACTGTAGTCTTTGATATGTGCTCGTGTGTTCTTCCTGTGTACTCCCCAAGGACTTGTTTCCATTCTGGCCTGTTTGGCCCTGGTTGTTCACCAGGCAGATCATTAGCTGGCAGAAACTCGATCCCAAACCGACCTGGCACTTCTACTCCTTCAGGTCATCCTGAGCTATCCAGTGAGAAGGTAAACTTCCGATCAGTTGGAGTTGACCTGGTTTCGTGGACAGGTGAGATTCGACTAGAAGAGGTCGAGTACCATTAACCGGTGGAGTAGGAAAAGCTCTATCAGAAGGTAGCCTGAGATCTAAGTCAGATGCCGCACCGTTACAGCTTTATCTTGACCATACTTCCCTCAGGGTATAATCTCAATCTGTCTGCAATAATGTAGAAGCCATCCGGTCTAAGTGGTAGCCGGTATGACTCCACAACATGCCACTTGTGGAGTTCCCATATGCCAGCACCAGTCAATCGCCTCGA
>DASTET010000843.1:0-2225 GCA_035709445.1 Blastocatellia bacterium
AATCGAGAAGTTTGCAGAGGTCTATCTTGGGAAGGATCATTCGATAAGAGAGCTTGCGCGGGCCGTATTCACCTCGGACGAGTTCTTTAGCCAGCGCGCAAGGTTCGCGCTTGTAAAGACCCCGGTCGAATACGTCGTCGGGTCATACCGCATGCTCGGCGCCCAGTATAACCCCGGAGAGGGAGACCGCCGCAACCGGCGCGACCAGCAGACCTACACGCGGTCGCGGCTGATGGGCATGGACGTGTTCAACCCGCCCGATGTCAACGGCTGGGATCTGAATATCGGATGGGTCAATACCTCAGGCATGCTTGAGCGATTCAACTTTTCAAACGCCTACATCAGCAACCGGAGCGCGGACGCTCCTGGCGCGTTCGTGAGCAATGACCAGCTCAGAAAATACACCAGGCCCGCTTCGAAGAAGACGGTCAAGAAATTCCTCTCGGCCCTCGGCCCGCTCAAAGTGAGCAGCGCCACGATCAAGCAGTTGAAGGGCTATCTTGAGACCGACGACCAGGGCAGAACGGTCGCCTGGACTGTAAGCGACCAGACCATAGATCAGAAGGTGCGAGGTCTCGTTCACCAGATAATGAGCCTGCCTGAGTATCAACTGAATTAGGAGGAGAAGAGTTATGCCGACGACCAGGAGACAATTCATAAAGAGGGGCGCCGGTCTTGCAACTCTGAGCATGGTCATGCCTAAGCTGTGGCTCACCAGCGCGCGGGCGCAGAGCGCAGAGGGCCGCAGAATATTCGTCGTAATACAGCTTGGAGGCGGCAACGACGGGCTAAACACGCTGGTCCCTTATACGGACTCGCGCTACCACAGCCTTCGGCCCACCATCTCCTTCAAAGAGTCGGAGCTTAAAGACGGGCAGGGCAACTCGACCATAATCTCAAACGAGTTCGGGCTCCATCCCGAGATGTCCGAGATCAAATCGCTCTTCGACCAGGGCAAGGTGGCGATAGTAAGAGGGGCAGGCTATCCGAATTCGAGCCTGTCGCATTTCCTCGGCCAGGACATCTGGCATACGGCCAACACAAACGGCGGGTCGGGCGACGGCTGGCTTGGCAAGTACGCGGACCAGGCGCTCGCAGGGAAATCCGGTCTATCGGCGGTCTCGATAGGCGGGTCGCTTCCAAAGTCGTTCTTTGCCGACAAGGTGGTGATCCCGAGCATATCGAACTTCACGACATACACATATCAAACCGATCCCAGAAACCCCGGTGACCGCAACAACCAGATCAATACCTTCAGCGCGAATAGCTCTCGCTCGTACCCCGAAGGCAGCTTCATACAGACGGTAGCCAGCACAGGGCTCGACGCCGTTCAGGGCGCGGCCCAGGTCCAGGCTTCCGTGGGGCAGTACACATCGCCCGTCGCCTATCCAGACAACAACCCTCTCGCCGCTGCACTGAGGATGGCTGCGCAGTTGATCACCACAATACCCGAAGCCAACCTGCTCTACGTGACGATGGGCGGGTTCGATCATCATTCGCAGGAGATAGGCAATCAGGCCGAGCCGACCAACAAGCTCATAGGCCAGCACGCGACCCTGCTAGGATTCTTCTCCGAAGGGGTCAAAGCCTTCTACGACGATATGGCGGCGCACGGCCTCGCGGATAGAGTCCTGATGATGCAGTGGTCCGAGTTCGGTCGTCGCCCGAACGAAAATGCATCGTTCGGGACCGACCACGGCACCTCCGCGCCCATGTTCATCATAGGCGACCCGGTACAGGGCGGGCTCTACGGCGACCAGCCTTCGCTTGCCGTGACCGAGCTTGATAATGCAGGCAATATGAAGTTCACAGTCGATTTCCGCTCCGTCTATGCCACGATACTAGACAGATGGCTCCAATCCGATTCGCAGGCGGTCCTAGGCGCGCGATTCGAGGGTGTCGGCTTTCTAGGATAACAGGGATAGAGGCTTATGATCGGGTTGAAGACTGACAGAAAGATTCAATCGGTGATAGCGGTGCCGCTCCTGACGGTGACGGCTTACGCTTATGTTACCGGGCCGGATGCGCGCTATACGAACGCGCCGGGCGATATAGGAAGCTGCGTCAACTGTCACGACACTTTTCACGAAGCCAACGTTGGGCCGGGCAGCGTTCGCATAGATGATGTGCCTGCCGTTTATGAGCCTGGTCAGCAATATACTTTGAGGGTCGTTGTCCAGCAGAATGGCCGTCAGAAGTTCGGCTTCCAGCTCACGGCGATCGAT
>DASTET010000844.1:0-7986 GCA_035709445.1 Blastocatellia bacterium
CTCTCGATATATTTCCGAATAATCTGCTCGTCGCTGTTGATCGTCGCTCTTTCACCGGCAGTTATCGCCCAAAACAGATTCGAATTCTGGCCTGGCGCAAGCTACGACCCGCGCATACCTACCTTCGAGCAGGTGCTCGGATACGGCCCCGGCGAGCGCATCACCTGGCACGCCGGTCTTATGAAGTATCTCGAAGCGCTCGCGGCTGCCGCTCCCAATCAGGTCAAGATATTCGAGTATGCTAAGAGCTGGGAAGGCCGCAAGCTCGTCTATGTCGCCGTGGGGTCGGAGCAGAATATTCGCCGCCTCGATCAGGTGCGCGCAGGCATGCAGAGGCTTGCAGACCCGCGCCGGACGCAACCGGACGAGGCGCGGCAGCTCATCTCGCAGCTCCCGGCTGTGGTCTGGCTCGGATACGGCGTTCACGGCAACGAAATCTCTTCGCCCGATGCGGCGCTGCTTACCGCATACCACCTGCTCGCCGCGCGAAACGACACGGTGGCCGAAGCGATACTCGCGAACGCTCTGGTCCTGATCGATCCGACGCAGAACCCCGACGGGCGAGACCGCTTCGTTCACAACTTCGAGATATCCGAAGGCATAGAGCCCGACGCGAGCCCGCTCGCAGCCGAGCACAACGAGCCCTGGCCCGGCGGGCGGACGAATCATTACTATTTCGATCTGAACCGCGACTGGTTCGCGCTGACGCAGCCTGAAACCGTCGGGCGCGTTCGCGCATTGCAGGGGTGGTATCCGCTCGTCTTCGTCGACCTGCACGAGATGGGGTCGGACTCGACCTATTATTTCGCGCCGGAAGCCGTGCCCTACAACCCGCACCTTGCAAAAGACCAGCGCGATAACTTACAGCTCTTCGGCAGGAACAACGCAAGATGGTTCGACCAGTTCGGGTTCTCTTATTTCACGCGCGAGGTTTATGACGCATTCTATCCGGGCTACGGCGCGAGCTGGCCTTCCTACTTCGGCAGCGTGGCGATGACTTACGAGCAGGCTTCCGTGCGCGGACTCCTGGTCCGCCGGAGCGACGAGACCAGCATGCACTTTCGCGACAGCGTCCGCCATCATTTCGTAGCCTCCGTTTCGACCGCCGAGACGGCCGCCCGCAATCGAGAGAAGCTGCTCAATGATTTTTATCGTTACCGGCAGACGGCTATCGAAGAGGGCGAGACCGGCCCCGTCAAGGCATACATTCTGCCCAGGCGCGGCGATACGTCTGCTATGGATAAGCTCGCAAGCATACTCCACCAGCAGGGCGTCGAAATCCAGCGCGCCTCATCATCATTCCGGGCGTGCGGCGGCGAGCACCCGGCGGGGAGTTATATAATCTCGCTCGCGCAACCGGCCAAGCGGCTCATACGAACCCTGATGGATGTGAACGTGCCTATGGAGGAAGAGTTCCTCAAGGAACAGGAGCAGCGTCGAAAGCGCAAGCTGCCCGATCAGATATACGACGTGACCGCATGGAGCCTGCCTCTCCAGTATAATGTCGAGGCGGTCGCCTGCTCCGAGGCTCTGAGAGGGAGCTTCGAGCCGGTCAAGCCCGACGCGATCCCGCCGGGCAGGGTCACGGGCGGGCAGGGCGCGGTGGCTTATCTCGTCCCCTGGGGCACGGCGGCGGCGGGCCGGTTGCTTACGGCCTCGCTTCGCGAAGGGCTTCGCCTGTTCAGCACCGATAAGCCGTTTACGCAGGCGGGCCGCGCTTTCCCCGCAGGCACCCTCATCTTCAAATCGAAAGAGAACCCGGCAGACCTGCGCGCCAGGCTTGAGAGGCTTGCCGCAAAGACCGGCGCGGAGATCGTTGCGTCCGATACCGGATGGGTGGAAGACGGGGTCAACTTCGGCAGCGGCAACGTCGTGTATATGCGAAGGCCGGTGATCGCGCTGGCCTGGGACCTGCCCGTCTCATCCGGCTCTGCGGGCTGGACCCGCTACGTGCTCGAACGGCAGTTCGGCTATCCGGTAACCATTATCCGGACCCGGCAACTGGCAAACGCCGACCTCAGCAAGTTTCACGTTTTGATTCTTCCCGACGGGAATGAAAGCGGGTACGGCTCGACGCTCGGCGCGGATGGAATCAGGCGGATCAGAGACTGGCTGTCGGCGGGCGGCACTCTTGTTGCGCTTGGCAGCGGGGCCGTCTCGTTTCTTGCAGACTCGCGCACAGGGCTACTTGCGATCTCGCGCGAGAACCTCGCTCGCTCAGGAAGACCTCAGCGGGACGGCGAGCAGCCGAGAGAAGCCGAACCGGCGAGAGCGCAGGACGCGACGGCCAGACCTCAGCCGCCCGCTGATTCGCGGGGGGGCGGCAGACTGCTCGCGTCTGAAGAAGACTTCAACCGCGCGATACAGGCCGATTCGGAGCTGCCGGATGCGGTTGCGGGCGTGCTCGTCAGGACGCGGCTCGATGGCGACCACTGGGTTACGGCCGGGCTCGATAAGCCGGTCCACGTCCTCGTGGAAGGCCGGTCTATCTTTACCCCCATCAAGCTCGACCGGGGAACAAACGCGGCAATATATCTCGGAGCGGACCAGTTGCTCGCAAGCGGCTATCTCTGGGAAGAGAATCGAAAACAGTTAGCCTATAAACCATTCCTCGTCGTACAACAACAGGGGCGCGGAGTGGTAATAGGCTTCACGTCGGACCCTAATTTCCGGGCCTACATGGATGGTCTGAACGTGCTGTTCTTGAATGCAGTATTTCGCGGCGCGGCGCACGCGCGTCCGGCACCATAGCAAGAAGCCAGAAGTCAGAAGCCAGGAGCCAGGAGCTCTCGCAGAGGACATATGATCTGGGCTGATGAGCATCGGTTATACATCGTGAAGGCGCTCGCCACCCTTCTGACTTCTGACTTCTAAAAAGGAGCATTGCATAATGTCTAGACGTTGCTTTGTGATGTTGATAATTCTCGTTCTCTCTGCTGCGGCTTTCGGAGGCGTGTCGGCCAGTGATGGAAGTCGCCGCGCGCCCACAATCGATGACCTGCTCGCGCTCAAATCTCTGGGCGGCGCTCAGATATCACCCGACGGGAAGTGGGTAGCCTATACGGTCAGCGAGAGCGATTTCAAACAGGATGCTTACGTCACTCAGATATGGGTTGCAGACGCCGCGAGCGGCAACTCGTTTCAGCTCACCCGGCACAGCAAGTCGTCAGGTAACCCGCAGTGGTCGCCTGACGGGCGGTGGCTCGCCTTTACCAGCAGTCGCATAGGCGATAAGAACCAGATATTCGTTATAAACCCGCAGGGCGGTGAGGCGATTCAATTGACGAGCTCGCAGTCCCCGGTCGCGGGCTTCACCTGGAGTGAGGACGGCATGACGATAGCGTTTGCCGCTGCGGAGCCTCCGTCGAAAGCTATGAAGGACCGCAAAGAACACATGGGCGATTTCGATGTCGTGCGCCGCGAGTACAACCACATGCACATCTGGACGATAGATGTCGCCGAAGCGCTCAATGAGCCTTCCGCAGGCAAGCAGCGCACGAAGGGTAAGGACTTTTCGGTCGGCTCCGCCTCCTTCTCTCCCAACGGATCGAAGATCGCCTTCAGCGCGACTATAAACCCTGACCTCATTCAGGGCACGACCTCTGACATATACCTGCTGAACCTCGCCGATAACTCGGTCAGAAAGATCGTCTCGCAGCCCGGCCCCGATAACAACCCGCGCTGGTCGCCCGACGGCAAACAGATTCTCTTCTCGTCGGCCATGGGCAAAAGCGTCTATTTCGCCAGCAACTCGCGGCTGGCCGTGATCCCGTCCGAGGGCGGCACGCCGCGCTCGCTCACCGACAGCTTTGACGAGAATCCCGGATTCGTCGCGTGGAACCGGGACGGCATATACTTTTCCGGGCTTCAAAAGACGGCTTCGCACCTGTTTCTACTCGACCCGGCGACGGCCCGCTTTACCCGCGTCACCGCCCCCGATAACCTTATGGCCGGTTCGTATTCGCTTACGCGCGACGGCAATCGGCTGGCCTTCACCGCAAGCTCGCCCACGTCGCTCAACGAAGTCTTCGTCTCAGAAGTGAAATCGTTTTCGCCGCGACAGCTCACGAGCATGACCGATCAGGCTAAGCGGTTCGTTCTCGGCACACGAGAGGTGATCTCCTGGAAGAGCCAGGACGGCGAGACGATTGAAGGCGTGCTGATCAAGCCTGCCGACTTCAACCCGTCAAAGAAGTACCCGCTGCTCTGCATCATTCACGGGGGACCCACCGGCATAGACCGGCCCGCGCTGCTCGCGCCCGATGCGCGATATTACCCGTCTGACATCTGGGCCGCTCGCGGCGCGCTCATACTCAAGGTGAACTATCGCGGGAGCGCAGGCTACGGCGAGCGATTCCGCAAGCTCAACGTTCGCAACCTCGGCGTAGGCGACGCCTGGGACGTGATCTCGGGAGTCGATTACCTGATCGGCAAAGGGTGGGTCGATCCGGCGAAGGTGGGCTGTATGGGGTGGAGCCAGGGAGGATACATATCCGCGTTTTTGACCACTTCGTCTGACCGCTTCGCTGCCATATCGGTGGGCGCGGGAATTTCCAACTGGGCGACCTATTACTACAACACCGACATCACGCCTTTTACGATAAACTACCTCGGCGACGATCCGGCCGATGACCCTGAAATTTATCAGAAGACATCGCCTATGGCCTACATAAAGAAGGCTCGCACCCCCACGCTCATCCAGCACGGCGAGTTCGACCGTCGCGTGCCCATAGCCAACGCTTATGAGCTGCGGCAGGGGCTGGAAGATCGCGGCGTTAAAGTAGAGATGATCGTCTACAAGGGGTACGGCCACGGCATCACAAAGCCTAAATCGATGCGCGCCGTGATGCAGCACAACCTCGACTGGTTCAATCATTACATCTGGGGAGACCCGCTCCCGGACCTGACAGCACCGGCGTTGCCGAAAAAAGAGAGCAAAGAAGAGAAGAAAGAGACGCCCGGAGCAAATCGATAAAACGGAAAAAAAAAGGACAGGATTTACAGGATCATTGAGTAAATCCTGTTAATCCTGTCCATTTCTTTTACTGCTAGTTGCCGTTAGGAGGCTGAGGCCGTTCGGGCTGGCCGTTCCCCCTGTGATAGTTCGGATACGCCGGGCGTTTGGTATGTTTGGGCGGGTTCTTCTTGAGCTCGGCCATCACGACCTCGATAGCCTTTTCGAGCTGCGGGTCGCGCCCCTGCCGCCAGGCTTTCGGGTCCATCTCGACTTCGATGTCAGGCTGTACGCCGTAGTTCTCGATCTCCCACTTGCCTTCGGGCGTATAGAACGCGAAGTGCGGCGCGGTCACAGAGCCGCCGTCGATCAACTGCGGATAGCCGCCGATGCCTATCAGACCGCCCCAGGTCCGCTTACCGATGAGCGGGCCTATGCCAGCGCGGCGGAACATCCACGGCATCAGATCGCCGCCCGATCCGGCATACTCGTTGACTATCATCGCCTTCGGCCCCTGCATAGTGCCGAACGGCGTGCGGAAGTCTTCACCGTCGCGCACGGCCCAGTAGCTCATCAAGGGCTTTCGCAGATAGTCGATTATGTAATCGGCTGCCTGTCCGCCGCCGTTGAATCGCTCGTCGACGACCGCCCCCTCTTTGTCGAGCTGCGAGAAGTAGTAGCGGTTGAAGTATGTATAACCGCCCCGCGCTGTGTCGGGCAGATAGACGTAGGCGAGCTTGCCTCCGCTCATCTCGGCGACTTTGCGGCGATTGCCTTCGACCCAGGCCAGATGACGCAGCCCGTTCTCGCTCGCAACAGGAACGACCGTCACCTCGCGCGAGCCTGAGCCGTCCGGGTTCGGGCCTACTCGAATCACTACCTGCTTGTTCGCCGTCGATTCGAAGAAGGCATAAACGTTGTCGTTTGCGGTCAGGTTGCGACCGTTTACGGCAATCAGGTATTCGCCCTCAGCGACGTTGACCCCCGGCTGAGTGAGCGGGGCTCGAAGCTGCGGGTTCCAGTTCTCGCCGTCGTAAATCCTGGCGAAACGATAGCGCCCGTTCTCTATCTTATAATCAGCGCCGAGCAATCCGCCCGGCACGCGATTCGGATTGGGCACGTCGCCGCCACTCACATAGAGATGGCCGACCGACAGCTCGCCGAGCATCTCCTGGAAGAGGTAGTTCAGGTCGGCGCGGTGGACGAGCGATTCAAGATACGGCCCGTACTTTTTCGCCGTCGCCGCGAGATTTAGACCATGATGAGACGGATCGTAGAAGAAGTCGCGCTCGATCCTCCAGGTCTCCCGATACATCTGGTTCCATTCGGCGCGGGGATCGACATGGACTTCCATCTCTTCGGTCTTGATCTTTCCTTCGCCGGGCTTGGGCGGCTGTTGGGTCGAGGCGATGAACCAGTTCGGACCCTGGTTGTAAAGCATCTTCTCGCCGTTGGCCGAGATCTCGAATGAGCCGATCCCGTCGAGCACTTTATCGAGCTTGCGCTTTTCGAGATCGAACTTGTGCAACGTTGCGCCATCGACCCCCGGTCCGGGATTGAAGTCGATCAGGTAGAGCAGGTTAGCCTTGCCCGTGGCAAGCCCCACGAAGTTGCGCGCTGGTATCGGCAGCGCAAGTATTCGCTGGTTTATACGGTCAAAGTCGATTCGGACGGGCTCGGGGGCCTTCTTCGCAGCACCCGCGCCTGCTGCCTGAGCGGGAGGTGCCTCGGCCTTCTTTTCGCCTTCCTGAGCAGCGGCCTTGTCCGCGTCTTTCTTCTCTTCCTGAACCTTCTCTTCGTCGCTTTCAGGCGCGATGGGTGAAGGCAGGTCTTTTCTGAGGACGCATATATAGACGTTGCGGGTCGGGCGGTGCGGATAGCTTGTCATATCGAACCCGAATACTGCGGGGCCGATATCGGTGCTCGCGGTAAAGTATAGATATTTGCCGCTTTTGTCGAACGCCGCGCCCGCCACATCGCTCAGCCCGTCGGTCACCTGATGCGACTTGCCCTCTTCGAGCGAATAGACGAAGGCCGCGCGATACCAGGAATCGGTCGGCTTGGTATAAGCGATCCACCGGCTGTCGGGAGACCAGTTCGGGCCGCCTACTCCACCGCGTTTCGCGGTGTCGATCTTTACCGGGTTGCCTTTATCCAGATCGACGTACCAGAGGTTCAACCGCTTGTCGGTGTAGGCGATCTTCTTGGAGTCGGGCGACCAATTGGGCGAGTAGAAGAACGAGGGCGGATTGCCGAGGTTGATCTTTTTGACCTCGCCAAGCCCCGTCTGATCGCGGAGGTGAAGCGCGTACTCGCCAGACTCGTCTGAGAAGTAGGCTATCCACTTTCCATCGGGCGACCATGCAGGATCGCGCTCGGCGACCCCCGTAGTAGATGTGAGGTTGCGCACGTTGCCCTTTTCGGCGGGGACCGTGAGTATCTCACCCCTGGCCTCAAAGACTGCGCGAACACCCGTGGGCGAGAGCGCCGGGTTCGAGATGCGGGTGCCTACTTTTTCATACTTCGGGCGCACCGACAGCATATCCCCGTTGATCGTGACGTTGACTTTGCGTGTCTTGCCCGACCCCAGATCGTAGATGCTCAGCGCCCCGAACTGCTCATAGACGATAGCGTCCGGACCCGCCGACGCCGACTTGATGTCGAGCCCGCCGTTTTGGATGAGCGGCGTGACCCTCTTTGCCGCCGTGTCGTAGGCATAGAGCGTGATCGGTCCGTTGCGGTCGGAGAGGAAGTAAATGCGATTGCCGACCCACATCGGATTGAAGTCATTCGAATTCTCGCGCGGGATGCGATCAAGCACGCTCGAATCATTGAGGTTTGCAATCCAGATGGGTGTCGTGCGACCGCCGCGATAACGCTTCCATGCCTGGAAGGCGCGCGGCAAAGGGACGTAGGCCAGTCGGCTGCCGTCAGCCGAATAAGAGCCTTCGTAAGCCATCGGCAGCGGCACCTCTGTCGGGCTTACACCATCGACGGGGATGGTAAAGAGCTGCGCCGTTCGACCGGACTCG
>DASTET010000845.1:0-3325 GCA_035709445.1 Blastocatellia bacterium
TTGCCAGCCGCACGATATTTTCAGGATCGAAGTATTCCGGATTGGGCGCGAATGAAGAGCCTGCCGAATGCTCTATGCCCTGGTCTACGGGCAGGATTGAAAGGAAACCCGTGCCAGCGAGTCTCCCGTGGTTCAACATGGTGCTAAGGTTACGCAACACCGTTGGCGAGCGATCTGTCCCGATCCACACGCGATCGATAAAATCGGGGCCCGGCAGGTGTAGCGACTCCCTTGGAATAGTTTTACATTGATGGCTCAACAACGATTCGGCTTCGTCGCCGAGGATTTGCTCGATTCTCTCGATCATCTCGCCCTCCTCTAGCGCCTCAGGCGCTAAGTTAGTAATTTTTCAAAGTCGCCGGATGCCGGCTCACCCATTCTATGCAGTCGGGTAAGTCAGGTCAATGTCGTCCAAAAAGAAAAAAAGGCGCTCACCTCACATATTCCATATCCCTTATTCCACACCTCTTATTCCAATCGAGATGGATCCACTGTCATTTCATTCCGAAAATGACAACTGGAATGAGGAAAATGGGAAATGAACTATCAGGGTCTGCGAGGCGGTCTTGGCGGAAGCAGCGGCGGCTCGCTCTGAGGTTCTCTATCATTCTTCTCGCGCTCGCGCTCGCGCACAGACCTTGGCCTCGTCTCATTAGGTTCGGTCTGCCCTTCAGGCCATTCGAAGTCGGGTCGCAGGGGTGATTCAGTATCTTCGCCGGAGTGCGCTTCGCAAAGGTCTTCGGGCTGGGTACCTTCGATAAAATATTCGGTGCGCGTCGTCGCGCACTGCTCGGTAGCAATAAGCCCGGAGACCGGGTCTATTTCGGCGCTCACGATACTGTCGGGCTTCGGGAAGCTGTCGCCGCCAAGCTCGGGCCGCAACGTCAAAGCCTGTTTCATGAAGGCCACCCAAATGGGCAGCGCCGATTTTGAGCCCTCAAGCCCAAGCTCGGAGTTATCGTCAAAGCCTACCCACACGACACAAACAAGATTGGGAGTGTAGCCCGCAAACCACCCGTCGCGCGAGGTTCCGGTCTTGCCCGCCGCGAGCCCCGTAAACCCCATACCCCGAGCGCGCGCAGCCGTCCCCTTGTTCAACACATCCTGCATGAGGTTCGTCATCAGCCAGCTCACTTCCGGCCTGAGCGCGGTCCGCGTCTCCGACCTCGCCTCGACAATGCTAATGCCGTCGGAATTGGTCATCCGCTTTATCGCGCGAGGCTGAGCAAGCTGCCCGGCGTTGGCGAAAGCCGTGTAGCTGGATGCGATCTGCAAGGGGGTCGCTTCAGCCGTGCCGAGCGCAAGGGCAGGGAAGGACTGCGGGCGCGGGAGCCCGAGCTTTTCGGCCATTCTCGCAACTTTTGAGTATCCGACCCTCTCGGCAAGTCGGACCGTCACCACGTTGAGCGAATGGACCAGCCCTTCGCGCAGTGTGACATCGCGGTCCGAATACTTCTTGCCGAAGTTTTCAGGCGAGTAGGTCTGGCCGCGTCCGTAGTAAAAAGTCTCGGGCGCATCCATAAACATAGTCGCGGGCGTGATAACACCGTCGGCTGTATCTTCGAAGGCGGTGTTGAGCGCGGTTGCATAGACAATGGGTTTGAAGACCGAGCCGGGCTGGCGATTCGCATCAACGGCCCGGTTGAGCTGGCTCTGGGCATAATCGCGCCCCCCGACCATCGCCAGTATCTCTCCCGTCTTCGCGTTCAACGCAACGAGCGCAGCCTGTAGGGTTCCGGGCGGGACAGAGTTCTTCTTACGCTTTGAAAAGATAGGATCGAGTGTGGCCAGCGTATCGTTAACGGCCTTGTCGGCTGCGCGCTGTAGCTCCATGTCTATTGTCGTATAAACGCGATAGGACTGGCGCGAAAGGTCGCGGGCCGATAGCTCGGATGATAGCTGTTGTTGCAGGTAATCGATGAAATAAGGCGCATCGCTGTTTAGGGCGCTGCGTTTGGGCTGAATCTTCAGGTCGGTAGCCTTTGCTTTGTCGGCGACATCGCGCATTATGAACCCGGACTCGACCATCGATTCGAGCACTTGATTGCGCCGAGCCTTCGCCCGCTCCGGGTCGCGATAAGGCGAGTAGAGGCTCGGCCCGCGTATGATCCCCGCAAGAAAAGCGCACTCGGGCAGCGTGAGGTTTACAACGTCTTTGTTGAAATAGGCCGACGCCGCTTCGCCCACCCCGTTTATCGAGTAGCTTCCGGCCTGCCCCATGAAAATCTCATTCGAGTAGAGCTGAAAGATCTCTTCCTTCGAGAGCTTCGTTTCAAGCACGACCGCGATCATCATCTCCTGCGCCTTGCGCTTGAGGGTCCGCTCAGGCGTCAGGAAAAAGTTCTTGACCAGTTGCTGAGTGATCGACGATCCCCCCTGTTGAAGCTCGCCCTCTCCCGCGTCGTGCAGCGCGGCCCTGATGAGCCCCCGGACGTTTATCCCCGGATGCTCGAAAAACTGGCGGTCTTCAATGGCGAGGACCGCGTTGATGTAATCTTTCGGGAGGTCCCTGAATGAGACCAGCTTCTGTTTCTGTCGCTGCTTCTCGTTCGAGACTGCCGTCATCATCTCCGGCTCAAGCAACGTGCTGTCGAGGTCGCGGCGAGTGTCAGCATCCGTGATCTTGCTGATGACGCGACCGCCCGCGCCAAAAGTAACATGAAGGTTTGGAAACTGGCGCGAGCCGTTTATCACAGCATCTTCGCTCACATTTATCTCGATGGAGTTGCCTTTTATCTGGTACCGGCCCCTCTTGCGGTCGGCTTCCTTCGAAGATTCGACATAGCCTATGCCGTCGAGATAGCTCTTGAGCGAAGCGAGCGTAACAGGCTGCCCGACGCGAAGCGGGCGCGGGGCGGCATACAGCCCCGTAGTCCGCACCAGAACGTCGCCGCGAAACCGGGCATCGATCATCCCGGAATACTTGATATAGAAGAATGCGAACAGGAAAACGAAGACTAATACGAGGACTCCGAGTATGCTGAGCGTCACCGGATTAAAGAACCGGCGAAGCAACCCCTTTCGAGGAACCGTCTTTCTTATGACCTGTGTCTTCGGTTTTCTGGTGATAGTTGCCAAGGCTACGCCATACCCGCGTCTATTTGAGATGTTCCGGGCGATTAGATTCAGAAAAGGCCTTTCAGGTTCGTTGACCTCAAACAAAAACCCTAATCGCCGTGGGAGCCACTAAAACTCTAACATTATTCAGAGAGGATTGACAGGATTAAACGGTCTGGCGCGTCTGGCGAGTCGCGAGTCTAGCGCGTCCCGCTCCTGACGGTGGTGATTACTTGCCATTATCTGATTCAGGCGATGTCCCGATTTA
>DASTET010000846.1:0-5152 GCA_035709445.1 Blastocatellia bacterium
GTGATCGCGCGGCCTATAACTATGAAGTCTGCGCCGTCGCGAATGGCCTTTGCGGGCGTGGCCACTCGCTTTTGATCGCCGCTTTCGGACCAGGCCGGCCTTATTCCCGGGGTCAGAATAATGAACGGCTCGGCAGCCACGCGCTCGCGGATGATGCTTATCTCATGCGGGGAGGCCACCACGCCGTCAAGCCCCGAATCATAAGCCAGCTTTGCCATCCGCACGACCTGGCTCTCAACCTCAGAGGGTATTCCGACCTCGGCGAGGCTCGCCTTGTCCATGCTGGTAAGCACGGTGACCGCAAGCACGGCAGGGCGAGTGATCCAGACTATGTCGGTGTCGTTGAAGCCGAGCGTTGCCGCGTGCATCATCTCGAACCCGCCGAGACTGTGTACGTCGAAGATCGAGACGCCAAGCCGCGCCGCCGACCGCGCCGCACCCGTCACGGTGTTCGGGATATCGTGGAACTTGAGGTCGAGAAAGACTCGCTCGCCCGCGGCGACAATCTCGCGGACCAGCCCGGGGCCTTCAGCAGTGTAGAGCTGGAGCCCTACCTTGAACATACCTGCCAGCCCGCTTAGTTTTTCGATCAAACGGAGCGCGGAATCGCGATCCGGCACATCGAGCGCGACGACCAGCCGGTCTTTTATATTCGTCGGATTGTTGTTTCTCAGGACCAGTAGAATCGCCCCTCTTTCTTTAAACTCACCCTCAATATAACCAAGCGAAAACGTGCGTACAAGGTTGCGGCAATAAAGCCTGGAGGAGGCGGGGAAAGGGTTGTCTAAATAGCGTCGGGTCGTCCGGGTCGAGAGATGTGGAAGCGAGCAGGCGCGGCTCAGGCCCCTTTTACTTTCCGGTGTTCTTCACCGTCGCCGTCTGCCGAAGTGACTTCTTCGAGCCGGTGAGCGCCGGCATCCTTTCCCATCCGTATAGCGCCGTTGAAGACGGCCCCCTCTTCGACAAGCAGCACGGGGGTGAGCACATCTCCCTGCACACGCCCGGTCCTTCGTATCTCTACCCTGGACCTGGCGACGAGGTCACCCCGAAGCGTGCCGTAAATAACACAGATGCCCACATCGACGCGCGCTTCGACCTCCCCCGTCTCACCTATGCCGAGCGTGCCGTTCGGGGATGTTAGCGTGCCGTTGACTTTGCCTTCTACCTGAAGCCGGTCCGTAAAGCTAATCTCGCCGGTGACCTCTATACCTCTGCCAATCAACCCGAAATCGGAATTGTTGCCATCGCCCTTGTTGACAAGTTTCATCTTTTTTCTCCACATATAAAGAGGTGCGCCGTTGCCATCCGCCAGAAGACACGACCGGGGTGAGAAGACCGCCCTTTGGCCTGGGCCATTTACGATACCGTCTAAACCATGCTGCAAGTTGGCTTGATTGTGCGGGGCAGTGAGGGTTATACGATGCGGGGGCGCGTGAAGTCAAGAGTAATGAGAAGCCAGAAGCCAGAATCTCTCGCGCAGTCTCTCGATTGCTGCGGGGTGAATGAAATCAGAATCTTTAACGACGGACTTCTGGCTTCTGGCTTCTGGCTTCTGGCTACTATCTTAGCTTACCTTGACCTCGATCTGTTTCGGTTTTGCCTCTTCCTTCTTGGGAAGAGAGAGTCTCAAGACGCCGTCCTTGAACTCGGCCTTGATGGACTCCGCATTAACGTTGGGCGGAAGCGTAAAGGACCTGAAGAACTGGCCGTAAAGACGCTCGACGCGGTGATAACCATCCCGCTTGTCCTCATTTTCGAGCCGTCGCTCGCCGCTTATTGAGAGCACGTTGTTATCAAGGTTCACCTTGACATCCTCGCGACTTACCTCGGGCAGCTCCACCTTGAGCAAGAAGGCGTTCTCGTCTTCGTATATGTCGACCGTAGGGGTCCAGGTGTTCAGCGCGGTCGTCTGCTGAGATGTATTCCCGATGCTGCCTTCAAACAGCCGGTTTATGTCGCGCTGCAACTCGAATAACTCCCTGAACGGGTCTGCATTGATCAGATTGCGTATCGCTCTCGACGGAGCCATCTGCGTTCCAGTCCTTGTCATTGCTTTTTCCTCCTTGGTCTATCTGAAAATCTTCTAAATTAAATTCCTATTTTTTGTCACGGCAAGATAATAAAATCTGAGTCGTTTCTTGTCAAGAATTTTTTTTGAGAGACAAGTAAATATGTAAATCAATAGTTAAATTAATGAATATAAAACTTTTAAGGGTTATTTGATTAACGACCCGGTCAGCGAAGAGATTCTCTCTATGCCCTGGTTGAGGCAATACTGATCGAGTTCGTCTATGACTTTCATGGTAACGCGAGGATCATAGTAATTGGCCGTACCTATCTGGATGGCGGTGGAGCCGGTGATAATAAACTCAAGCGCGTCCCGGGCCGATTCGATCCCGCCTATTCCAAAAAGGGGGAGACGCACCGCCTGGGCGACCTCATAGACCATGCGGACGGCTATAGGGCGGATGGCCGGGCCAGACAGGCCGCCGGTCCCGTAGTTCAGTCTGGGCTTACGAGAGTAGATATCTACAGACATTCCGACGAGCGTGTTGATCAGCGAAAGAGCGTCGGCGCCTGCATCGGCAATGGCTCGGGCCAGCGCGGCTATACGGGTCACGTTTGGAGAGAGCTTGACGATCAGCGG
Source organism: Blastocatellia bacterium (assembly GCA_035709445.1). Taxonomy (GTDB): domain Bacteria; phylum Acidobacteriota; class Blastocatellia; order UBA7656; family UBA7656; genus DASTET01. The sequence goes on from DASTET010000846.1 coordinate 2,648, forward strand.
CCGGGCTGCGACTTTTCTGGCCTTTTCGGTGAGCCGGGCCGCGGCGACGGGGGAGTTGCCTATGACTATCCCCCCTTCCTTGACATTCGGGCAGGATATATTCAGCTCATAAGCGTCTATGCCTTCGCCATCATTCAATATGGTGATTGCCTCTAAGTATTCTTCATCCGAGTAACCGAAGACATTGGCGATCACCCGCGTATCATAGCTCCTGAGAAGCGGCAGCTTCTCTTCAATGAAGGCCCGCGCGCCTATGTTTTGAAGGCCGATGGCGTTGAGCATTCCGCCGTGGGTCTCGACAATGCGGGAAGGAGGATTGCCTGCAAGGGGGCGGGCCGAGAGTCCTTTTGTCGCAAACCCGCCGAGCCGGTTCAGGTCTATAAGCTCGGCCATCTCCAACCCGTATCCGAATGTGCCCGACGCGCCCAGGACCGGGTTCTTGAACCTGATTCCGGCTATCTCGACCTCAAGCCGGGACGATTGTCGCTCCATATTAAATCTCAAATCGCTCAATGCGTCATCGCGGCGACTTCCCATCTTATGGCTTCGGCGGGAAAGACCGGCCCATCTATGCAGACTCGTTTATATGAGCCATATCCTGGCGGGCCGTCAGTCTTGACCGCCACAACGCACCCGACGCAAACGCCGAAACCGCACCCCATAGGCGCTTCGAGCGAGGCGTAGCATTCGACGCCGCTCTCAGAGGCTATCTCGGCCACTCTCTTCATCATCACCCACGGGCCGCACGTATAAATTCTCGCGTCTTTTTCGCCGCCTTTTTCGAGATACTCTTTGAGCGGCTCCGTGACCAACCCCTTATGCCCGAGGCTCCCGTCATCGGTGGTCAAGGTGAGGGGCAATCTCAGCGCGCGAAAATCTTCAAGCCCGCACCCTGCGGCGACCGTTCCTGAGCCCGCGCCAAAAAAGATTCGCGTCTTGATCCGCTCTCGCGCAAGCTGCTCGCAGAGCATGAGCACGGAGGCCGAGCCGATGCCGCCCGCAACGACTATGGCCGAGGCGACGCCTTCTACGGGCCAGATGTTTCCGAGCGGGACGAGCGTGTCGGCCAGGTCTCCGCGCCTGAGCGCCGAGAGCGCCGTTGTGCCCCTGCCGAGAACCTGGTAGAGAAAGCTCAGCTTTCTCGGACCGTCCGACCGATAGATTGCCAGCGCCCGTCTCAACAATGGCTCCATGCAGTTGTGCGGTCTGATCATCGCGAACTGGCCGGAGCGGGTCTGTACGTCTTCGTCGAAGCTGACCGTAAGAAGGCGGTAGCCGGGCGAAAGCTCGTCATTTCGCTCGACTTGAGATACGGTTTCGATCATCATCCGGACCGATCTTTAAACCACAAAGTGCGAGGAGGAATGCAGAGTAGATATAAAAGTTCTGTAAAATACCTCCGCGCACTCTGCGGTCTAAATTCTCACTCTCATTAAGAGAACGTGGGTATCTTCAATCTCTGGCCCGGCTTGATCTTATCCGGGTCCGAAAGCACATCGCGGTTGGCTTCAAAAATCTGCTGGTACGAGAGCTTTCCGTGCGTCACGTTTTTGGCGATGGCCGACAGCGTATCGCCAGACTGGACTTCATACTCGCCGTAAATGTCGCTTCTCTGGGCGCTGATGTTCAAGGTCAGATCGCCGTCGCTCATATCCGGGTCGATCTCTTTCACCTTGTCCCATACCTGGTTGACCACATACTGTGTGGGAGCTGTCCCGCTTATCGTCAAATGGCCGTTATCTTCCTGAGCGTTCAGATTACTGACACCTAGATTCTGCGCAAGTACGTACACATCCCCGTACTTATCTGTTAATTGTGACATGGGAGTTTCTCCTCTTACCTCGAATTGGCGTCCACCTACCTGTCTTAAATGCGACACAGAGATTATGGCGGCGCGCTTAGTGCCCGTCAACATGACTTGCAATAGAAACGCGCGATTTATACTCTCAGTCTGAAGCAAGCTTCACGTGGAGACGATACTGATGACAAGCGATGATGAGATCATAAGCCGGGTCGAAAGCCTCGTAAGGTCGGACGCGTCGCGCGACGAGGTGCTCAGCGAGACGGTCAGCCTGCTCAAGCAGGAGCGCGAGCATTACGATTGGGTCGGAATATACCTGCTCGAAGGCGACGTCCTGGAACTGCACAACTACATAGGAAAGCCGACCGATCACACCCGCATCCCCGCAGGCAGGGGAGTCTGCGGGACCGCCGTGGCCGAGCGGCGAAACCAGATCGTCGGCGACGTTACGGCGCTCGATAATTATCTCGCTTGCAGCCTGGAGACGCGGGCCGAGATAGTCGTGCTCATTCGGCGCGGCGATGAGATATTCGGCCAGATAGATATCGATAGCGACCGCCGGGATGCTTTCACCTCGGAAGACGAATCGCTGCTCTCAAGAGTTTGCGATCTTCTGGCCGAGAGGTTCTAAGCGGGTCAGGGTCTTTTCGAGTGCGCTTTGAGCAGATCGAGGGCCCTGTCTGCAAGCTTTATCAAATGAGGGT
>DASTET010000847.1:0-7409 GCA_035709445.1 Blastocatellia bacterium
ATACTCTGCCCGCTTATAGATCAATTCATCGTGATTGGACTGATAACATACGCTCCTTATCGGTTCATGAATCCTAAAAGTACAACGGCAGCTGATGCTCTTTCAGCCACAGGCTCACTCTTGTGAACAATAGCAACATTCGTATCGGCGGTCTGTGAATAATGGAAACGAAGAGGTGACAGGGATGTTATTGAGGTCTGAAAAAAAAATTCAATCACGACGATTATTTGATAGGCGTCATTCGAACAGCTCATCTGGCACAACGATTGCCCGGGTCAATTTCAGGAAGTTTGGATTTACTGAACTAGATAAAACCGTCAGCGGTGGAGGGACGGATGAGGGGGTAAGACAATGGTAGCGCAACTCAATTACTATGCATCGAGCGCGAGTCCGGCTGAAGAAGCGCAGTTTACGAGGCTCGATCATACAACACGCTCCGAGGAATCGGAAAACTTTGAGCAACAACTGCTAAGCCGGGTGATAGGACAGGACCAGGCGATAAGGTCGCTTGCGCAGTTGTATCAGGTCTATCAGGCCGGGCTGAACGTGCTGGGCCGCCCTGTCGGCACGATGCTCTTTCTGGGCCCGACGGGGACGGGCAAGACCCGCTCGGTGGAGGCCGCCGCCGAAGTCCTCTTCGGAAACCATAACGCATTCATAAGAATCGACTGCGCCGAGTTCCAGCATTCTCACGAGATTGCCAAGCTGATCGGGTCTCCTCCGGGCTATCTCGGACATAGAGAGACGCCGCCGATTCTCACTCAGGAGCACATCAACAGCTATCATACTGAACGTATTAAATTGACTCTGGTACTCTTCGATGAGATCGAGAAGGCATCCGATGCGCTCTGGCAGCTCTTGCTCGGCGTGCTCGACAAAGCGACCTTGACGCTCGGCGACAACCGCAGAGTCGATTTCTCGCGAACGATCGTCATAATGACATCGAACCTCGGCGCGAGAGAGATGGAGAAGCTGACGGAAACGCGGCTTGGCTTCTCGATTCCGAATTGCCAGCCGCCGGAGCATATGGACCAGAACATCCAGCGCGTAGGGGTCGAGGCGGCCCGTCGCAAGTTCTCACCCGAGTTCATGAACCGCATCGATAAGGTTGTCGTCTTTCGCCATCTCTCGCCCGACTCCATGCAGAAGATTCTCGACCTCGAGCTTCAGAATGTGCAGAAACGGGTACTGTCCGTAGCGGGCGGGCGTTTCATCCTTCGCTACACGGATAGAGCCAAGACATTTCTGCTCAGGGAAGGGACCAACGATAAGTATGGAGCGCGACCGCTCAAGCGGACCATCGAGCGCAATGTGGTATTGCCGCTCTCAAACCTCATAGCGACTCGACAGATCAGCGAAGGCGACGTGATCCTTGTCGAGCTTCCTGAAGATGAGAATTGCCTTGTCTTCATGAAGCAGAAAATGGCAAGCGCCGTCCCAAATCGCTTCGACACGCCGTTTGGTCGAAAGACGGGATTTCGCCAGTTCAAGACATTCTGAAGAACCGGCGACCGGACAGGCGCATCAAAGCACCGGCGGAGGAACTATGACCGAGAGAATTGCGGCCAAAAATACCGTTGTTAATGAACGACAAACGATCCTTGTCATTGATGATGATCCGGACTGGACCGATCTTTTGAGGGCCTATTTTCTCGATAAGTACCATGTGAAGGTTGCCAACTCCGCATTCGAGGCTGTGAAGATGGCGCAGAATGATCGTCCCGTCCTGATGATCATCGATCTAATCATGCCGGGGATGGACGGTTTTGGCGTCATCCGCAGGCTCGAAGATTCTATCCAGGCGCAGATTCCTACAATCCTGCTGACGGGCTGGAAGTGCGCCGAGGTCGAAGAGTGCGCCAGCGCATTCGAATCCGTCACGGTGATGGGAAAGCCTGTCTCGCTTATGGCGCTCGACGCGACCGTATCGGCTCAACTCAGAAAGAACTCGGAAGCCAGGACCTCGTAGCCGTAAATCTCGATCTCCACTCACTAATACCTGATCCCATCCAGGAAGATTTGCCGCAGATGCGCGCAGAGCAACGCAGAAGACTGTTCATTCCTCTTGTGCTATACTCCCGACAGAACCATCCCCTATAGAATTCAGGAGGCGAATTGAGCAAGCATTCTCTTGAGCAGCCGGAATTGATTCGAGTCTGGACCCTTGTAGTGCTTAGAGTAGTCTTTCTGCTATCCTGCTTCGTCGTCGCTCTATGGCTGCTTTACGCGCTTGGAACAGTACTGCTGTTGCTTGTGCTTTCTATCTTCTTTTGTTACCTGATAGCTCCAATCGTGCGGCTGTTCGAGCAGCCTGTGTATTTAATGGGCCGCGAGTTAAGACTCCCTCGAAGCGTCGCCATCGGCGTAGTCTATGTCCTGATAGGGATATTGCTTTTCCTGGCGATCCAGTTGATCTGGCCGATAATCTGGGAACAGTTTAACGAGCTGCGAACAAACCTGCCGGCCTACATAAGATCGGCGACGGCCAGCATCAGGGGCGCTTTCAGTAATGCGGATAGCTGGCTGAGCCGTGTGAGGCTGCCGCAGGAATGGCGGGAGTCCGTCATGGTCCAGGTATCGCACCTGGCGGAAGGGGCGTTTGTCTGGCTCCAGGATATACTCTTTACAAGGCTCCCCTCTTACCTGTTCTATCTCGCATGGCTGATAATCGTCCCCATACTCTCTTTCTTTATGCTCAAGGATGCTGCCGACTTTGAGCAATCGATTGTCGCCTTGATGCCGAACGAGCGGCTTCGCAAACGCGCCCACTGGCTGATGCTCGATGTCAGCAAGACGCTCTCGGCCTATATAAGGGCGCAGATTACGGCCTGCATAGTAGTAGGGGCGTCGGTCACCGTAGTCTTCGGGCTGATTGGCGTCCCGTACGCTCTTGTGCTGGGGCTCATCTCAGGAATTCTCGAATTCCTCCCGATGCTCGGACCGCTCCTTGCGGCCATAATCGCCTGCACGCTCTCTCTTACAGTCTCGTTCAAGCTTGCGATAGCCGTGGCGCTGTTTCTGATATTCTTCCGCATCGTTCAGGATTATATTATCTATCCTCGCATCATCGGGCACGGTATCAAGATGCACCCGTTGATCGTCGTTATTGCGATACTTTCGGGCGCGGAGCTTGCCGGTCTGACAGGGGTTTTTCTCGCCATTCCATTTGTCGGATTGTTGATCGTAGGGTATAACCATTACCTCGCATATAGAGGATTACAAAACGTTACGGCGGAGCCGACAGAACGACAGCCCGAAGCAAAGCAGGCTGACCTTTCCGAGACAGGAACCCCGGTTCAGGCTCTTAACAAGTGACCGGCGGAAAAACCTATGAGCAAACATATAGCAATAGCAGCATCGAAAGGCGGGACGGGCAAGACGACTACCGCCTGGAACCTCGGCTTCGGCCTGGCCCTTGCTGGAGCGCAGGTCCTCATGATCGATTGTGACCCTCAGGATAACCTCAAGGTCATAGCCGGGCTTGCAGAAGTGAATGGAACGCTCGCAGCCGCGCTCGATCATGGCTCGATAGAGCCTGCCGAGATTCGCGAAGGAGTGTGGCTTCTGCCTAGCGGGGGCCGAAAGCTCGCTCAGGCGGCCGTTTCAGCCGAAGGGCTGCGCGCTATAACCACCCCGCTCAGACGGGCCGTCGGCGCTATGGACACCAGCCGCGAGTTCGATTTCATCATTTTCGACTGCCCGCCCGAGTTCGGGCGTTTGACCACCGCGTCGGTCTCGCTTGCCGATTATCTGCTCGTGCCCTGCGTTTCTACCTGGCTCGGGCTCCGCTCAATCGCCGAGATGATCGCGTTCATCGATGCGCACGAGCGGCTGGCTCGTATCGAAAGCGAGCATGTCGGCATAGTTATGACCTTCTACACGACGCGAAAGGCAGGCCCGGAGATTGTCAGACAGGAGGCCAAGAAGCTTTTTCGCTCCAGGCTGCTTCGCACAATCATACGCGAGCGGGCCGAAATCGATTATTCGCAGGAGGCTCACCAGTCGGTCTTCGAATATGCCCCGCACAGCGACAGCGCTCAGGATTATTCATCGCTTGTTAAAGAGGTCATCAAACGAATGGGCTGAATCGCCGATCAGCTTTCAGATCCCGTCGGGCCGGAAAGAGCCTTGCCTTCCAATCTTTGTTCCCACAGGACTTTTCTCTCCGTGTAAGGGTTTGTAAGAACATTTCACCCCGCCTGTCAGGCTATTAAAAGACATTTCAGGGCCGTTTTCTGTACCCTCCGAGTCGTGGTGAGGACGCGAGTCAGCGCCTCTGATGGTTTTAAGATAAAGGAGAAAAGTGGAGGAACTATGAAAAACAGAATATTGAGAACAATCGCAATGCTCAGCCTGGCGGCGGCCATTTCCGTAGCCACAGTATCGGCCCAGACCCGTACACACCTTGAGGCGGATATACCATTCGATTTTGTTGTCGGCGAAAAGACGCTGCCTGCCGGTCACTACACGATAAAGAATGCAAGCCGTAACCTGCAAGAGGCGATCCTGATAAGGAGCAAAGACGGCAGCGAGTCGGCCCTGATAATTACAGGTTCAGTATCCGGAAGAACGATTCAGAAGTCGGGAAAGCTCGTCTTCCATCAGTACGGCGATAAGCACTTCCTGGCGCAGGTCTGGCCGTCGGGGACGGAGACCGGACGCGAGGTGAGGGAGTCGAAGACCGAACAGGAGCGGGTCCGCGAGATGGTGAGGGCCATCAGGACCGTTGAAGCTAGAGGCAAAAACTGATACCGTGCATAAGCTGTAAGAGACCCGGTAGAAGGCGTAGCAGGCGGCGCTGACCACGAGTCAGCGCCGCTCGCATTTTACTGTGAGGGACTGCCAAGTAAGAGGTTTCTGACATCACCATCGCTCGCCATATCTATAGCGGTCCAGGCCATTGCTATCGCGCCATCGACCAGGGCCTTATCCGCGCTTTCCGTAACGCAATGCGCCGTGAACTCGGGCTGGTGATTTACCGCCGGAAGCGAGTTGATCCCGATCATAGGATGAATAGAAGGAAGCGCAATTGATATGTTGCCCATATCGGTCGAGCCTGCCGCCCGCTCAAGTCCGAGCATTGAATCCGTCATCGCCCTCCCGAGAAGCTCTGAGTTTCGCCTGTAAATGGCTGCGATGATCGGGTCGTGGTGCATTTCAGCGTAAGGCTTATCGCCGCCGATAATATCGAGTCTCGCGCCCGTCGCAAGAGCGCCTGCCTCGAAGCATCGGTGCACGCGGGGGCGCAACTGCTCAAGCTCGCTCAGGCTCTCGGAACGGACTATATACCTCGCGCTCGTGTGCGCGGGGATGATGTTTGGCGCATCGCCGCCTCGGGTGACGATTCCGTGGATGCGGTCTGTAGATCGTATATGCTGGCGAAGAAGCCCGATGGCGGTCTGCGCGACGACAAGTGCGTCCGCCGCGTTTATGCCTAGCTCGGGGAAGGCCGAAGCATGCGCCTCCTTGCCCGTGTATTGCACCTCGAACATAGAGGCAGCGATCATCGGATGGGTTAGACCATCAACCGGGGCAGGGTGCACCATCATCGCCGCATGCACCCCGTCGAACGCGCCCCGCTCTAGAAGGAGTATCTTTCCGCCTGCATTTCCTATCTCTTCGGCTGGCGTGCCGATAACGCTGATACTTAAACCTAAGTCGTCGGCAACCCGCGCGGCGGCTATTCCCGCGCCCGCGGCCATGGCCGCGATGATGTTGTGCCCGCAGGCATGGCCGACGCCCGGCAGCGCATCATACTCGGCGCATATGGCTATATGAAGCGGCCCGCTTCCTGCTCGCGCGATGAATGCAGTCGGCAAGTCGCACACTCCCGCTTCTACGTCGAAGCCTGCGGCTGAAAGCGTCTCTGCAAGCCAGGCGGCGGCCATCTCCTCTTCAAACCCAAGCTCAGGGTTTGCGTGAATCCTGTGGCTGAGGTCGATCAGCTCATCGCGTGATCGGTCGAAACGTTCCTTCGCTGCGGTCTTGGTGTCCATCATATTCTCCTAATGTACTCGTTTGCCGCGGTGATCTCTACGAGGTCGAGCCGCGCGCGCTCCCTTGCGACGGCCATCGGGCTTGCGGCCATAACGGTCGCGGCCTCGCGGGCATTCGCCGATATGATCTCTTCAAAGAAATCGAGAGACTTCTCGTGCAACAAGCTGTAGTAATCGAGAAACAGCCTGCTCACCTCTTCGCCCCCTGTCTGGGCGGGAGAAAGCTCTGCCGGGAGCCTCGGGTCTATGAAGAGGAACTTTCTGTACTCGTGCACCAGTTGAGTCTTTTCTACAAAGGCCGTCTCGGGAGTGATCTGCTCGCGCAACGCCTCTTCGAGCCGGGGCTTATAGAGCGAAATGAACTCTTCGTAGCGACCTTCTATCTCGGCCCAGTCCCAGCATTGCCTGACAAGCTCCTGCTCGCTTGAAAAGGCCAGATGGTCTGCCTCGAATATCTCTATGTGGCGGTTTATTCGGTACGGGCGAAGATGCTCTTTCGTGATCTCGACAATGTTATTGGGTGTGATCCACAGGCTGTTTGAAAGAGACCCCCACCCGAGCCATTTCAGCTCCTGCCGCACCTGCGCGCGCAACTCGCGCTTCTTCTCCGGGATGTTGTAGACGATCAGCCGCCACTTGCCATCCCACTGCTCGCGCTTGAATTTGTATATGCGCTCGGCAGCCTCCTCCATTCGCCGCCGCCCCCGCTCGGTAAGTGCGTAGGTCGACTTGTCCCCCTTTCGGCGTGTCTCAAGCCACCCCTGCTGCGTTACCCGCAGCACCGCGGCGCGAACTGCCCCGGCCGTAAACCCATGCTCCGCCATTAGGCGGATCAGGTGCGCTATCTCTATCTTCCCGCCATAGTGGCGTATGTAGCTTCCGTAGATCGTGAACAGCAAAGCTCTCCCATGCATGTTACGTTTTCACCTTATTACGATTTTCTTGCGCACATCCTGAAACTAGTAATAAAACTTCTTTAAGCTCTTATACTGCTTCGTTTATGGGGCCAAAATCAGTTATGAGAATCATCGGAAAAGCGAAAAAGATGTTGACTCGATTCATGATTTGAATATAATGACGGCGCAATTATATTCGCCTGTATAGTAATTTCAAGCTGAATTTAGGTACAGACCGGACTGCCTGTCAGCGAGGGGATGGCTTTTCTTTCTTCAGTCTTGTCACGCCTCAAAACGAACAGCGGGGGATTACCCCATTGAGAGCATGTTTATTATCGATGGCATCGCCTTCCGGCACATTCTCATGGAGGACGAAATGAATAGCTATCCGACTATCCGCGCGCGCGCTCACCGAAGGACCGAGACAAGAAAACGGCTGCCCGATCCTCTCGGGCAGAGTCTCAAAGAGTTGTTCCTCATCGTCCTTTTGCTTGCGCTCGTCGATCTACCCCTGGCA
>DASTET010000848.1:0-2918 GCA_035709445.1 Blastocatellia bacterium
CGAGCGCGGCCACAAACGTCAGGTCGGGGAGTATGCGGACGGCCCTCTCGTACTGCTCGATGGCCCCCTCGAGATCGCCCCGAGCAGCGAGCGCCCGCCCGAGCGAGCCGACCGCCCGGTAGTAATCGGGCAGCGTTATCAGAGCATCACGATAATGCTTCTCGGCATTCTCGTAGTCGCCTTTTGAAAAGGCTATCTCGCCGAGCTGCCAGCGGCACCAGGCCACGGTTTCGCGTTGCGGCGCGGCCTCTTCGAGTGCGTATGCGAGCGCAGCAGCGAAACGCCGCGTGGCGATATCCGTCTGTCCTCGGAGCAATGCCATGCGCCCAAGCCGCGTTTCGGTATTGAAGTTGCTGCCGGTCGCCTTCTCCATTCTGTCAAGAGTGCTCGCGGCCCTGTCGTAGTCGCCTAATTCGAGCAGCACATCGACCAAGATCAAATATGGAAGACTCTTGCGCGGCTCAAGCTGTATCAACAACTGAGCGTGGTCGCGGGCGGCAATGAATTCGTGCGAGGCGAATTCCGCCTGCGCGAGCGCGGCGAGCCCGTCCGCGTTCATTTCAGGAGGCAGCACCGCGAGCGAAGCGCGCGCGGAGCGAAGCGCAAGATCGAGATACCGCGTGTCGGAGGACTCTCGCAAGAACTGGAGGTAGTACCCGGCGAGCTGGTTGTAAGCAATGAAGTCGTCCGGGTCACGCTTTATGCGGTCTTCGAGGAATCGAAGTGATATCTTTATCGCTTCTTCATCCGAAGTGATCGGCGCGGCGGGCGGAACCGAGGGCGGGGGGCTGGAGGATGATTCTAACCACGCGCCGCAGCCGCTGAAGACCGACAGGCCGAGCACTGTGGCAACTATGTAGATAAGCTTTGCTTTCATTTCGCGCATAGCCCGAAAGAAGAGATCGAATGCGCCGGCGATCTTCAGTCACCGGCGCATTCAGTGACAGAGCGATCAGTGACGGGTCGCGTCATCGGTCGTGCCCGTTGGAAGCGGCGTGTGACTCGGCGCAAAGAAGGGGAATGTGTCTCGAAAGGCCCTTTCGTTTGCGTTGACGTTGTCGCCTGTGGTGAGCGCGCCGTTTGTGATGATGCTAAGCTCGATGTCTATAACATCATCCACAAGACGACGCCCGTTCGGGAAACCGGCCCCTGCATTGTTGCCTCCGCCCGGTCCGGTATTGGGAGTTGTGATGCTGAGACGAAGCAGATCACCCCTGACCACAGCAATCCCCGCGAGAGTGTTTATATTAGCCGAGTTGGTGCCAAGCCTCGTAAGCACTCCGATGATGTCGTTGGCGAACCTCAACCGCGAATCATCGAGCGGCGAAGCGGCATTGTACTGGTCCTTGATCGGGAATGGGGTCAGCGCGACATTAACGGCCGGGTTCCCCATGCGATCAACATTAAAGAATCTTCCATCGCCGGTAAAGGTGCCGTCTCTATTAAGCATTTGCCTCACCCGGCGCTGCGTCCTGAAACCAACGCCGATCTCGGTAGTCCCCCGAAGGCGCAGATAGGAGACGGGAATGCTGAGGGCGATGCCCAGATTGTTGAAACCCGCGAAGCTATCGCGGCCTCGTTGAAATACTGCCGGGTTCGGGGCGCCCGCTGCGACCGACGCATTGAAACGACCGAATGCGGGTATGTCGAAGAAAAACGGATCATCGACGAGCCCGGCAAAGAACATTATCCCGGTCAGAGGGTCAGTCGTCACGACAGGTGCGGGCGGCGCCTCGGCGAATGATCCGGGTGTAGTGGGCGCTGTAATTATCTCTCCGAACGGGGCGAAGATTGTCGCCGTCTGCACCTGGTTGGCTGCCTGCGAGCGAGGCGTAAAGCGAACGTCAAAGAAAAAATCCGTCCTGGCATCACCCGTCGTTTCTATGTCGAAAAGGAAGCGGACGTTTTGATCGAAAGCGCCAAAATTCACAGCCTCGCCAGGGTTTATGAACCCTTGCAGCGTCCCCAGAATGATCAGCCTCGAATTATCATTCGGGTCGAGGAACGCGTATAGGTCGCCTATATCGGCGCTTTTATCGAGGTTAGCCGTGGGACCGTCGCCGTGGTCAGCCGCGTCGGTGCGCGGAGCCGGCGTCAACAGCATAGCCGCGGCCAGGGTAAGAACCAAGGCCAAAGGCAAGACCTTCTTTTTTCGTAAGGCAAGCATAGGTTTTCTCCTTCTTTAAGTTTGTTAGCCCCTCCAGAGCCTGTCTCTTAATCTTTCGCCCAGGCGGGCCTGCCGGATGTTGAGTGTGAGGTGAAGTGTTTAGAGCACTTCATAGCTTTGTAATTTACAAATATGGCTCACTCCATTTTGAAGCGAAGCTTGAAGGGTGGCCTTAAAAGAACCTTAGAATCATTCGCACCCACTCTGTCAGCGACCTATACGATCCGGGTTCTTCAATCGGATTTAATGCGGAGTCAATCGGTTCAGGTTTAACCTCCTCCTGGACGGGTTAGGACATGCCCCCTCTGCCTTTCATTTTTCAGGCATCCGTAATACCACATGACGGAATAAGGAGCAATAGCAATGCAGAAAATAGCCGCAGATAAACGCAGGAAGACGCTGATCTAATCCTGACGAACGAGTACTGCGTCTCTTCGCGTTCACCTGCGGCCAGATTTATTTGAGCCGCGTGCCGTTCGGGACATCTTCCGCGAAGGTCGCGATGACGGGCCGCCCTTCTTCGCCTACCGACGCGGCCAGAAGCATCCCGTTCGATTCAAGCCCGCGGAGCTTTCGCGGGGCCAGGTTGGCCACAACGACGATCTTGCGGCCTACGATATCTTCCGGCGCGTAATACTCGGCTATCCCCGCAAGAATCTGGCGCGGCTCGGCCTCGCCCACATCGATGATCAACCGCAGGAGCTTGTCGGCCTTCGGCACCCGCTCGGCTTCGAGCACCGTGGCCGCTCTG
>DASTET010000849.1:0-4694 GCA_035709445.1 Blastocatellia bacterium
GTACCTGCGGCGTACTCTGCGGTTAAAATCATCTGTCTCACCTGAAAACCGAATGGCCCTGTTAGATAGGCCACTTCGCTCAATCGATGCTCTGCTTGCCTTATATTGATGGCTGAAGGTAGAATTCCCGCTCATTCCACAATCCCAAACAGATAAGGCGCATCGTCAATATGATAGAAAACGACGAGACCGTAGGGCCACCGATTGATCGCGGAGACGAGACGACAAGCGATACGCGGGGGCTTGCCCTGCACACAAAGATACTGATAGGGCTTGCCGTTGGCGCGATTCTCGGCATAGGGGCAAATTTCATGACCGCTACGCGACCCGACGCCAGCTCCTGGGTGCAATGGGTCGCAAGATACATAACAGACCCTGTAGGGCAGGTATTTCTCCGGATGCTCTTTATGGTCGTCGTGCCGCTCGTATTCGCCTCGCTCTCGCTCGGCGTGGCCCAGCTCGGCGACCTGCGCAAGCTCGGTCGAATAGGCGTAAAAGTCTTCGGTTACTTTATGGTCATCACCGCGCTCGCCGTGACGATAGGGCTTACGCTCGTAAACACTATTAAACCGGGGGTAGGCTTCTCGCAGGAAGTGCAGGAGCAGTTGATGGCCACATACGGCGGGCAGGCGCAGGCGGCCCAGCAGCAGGCCGCCTCCGACCAGGGATTCGGGATAAATACTTTCGTCAATATAGTCCCGCGCAACCCCATCGCGGCAGCCGCCTCGACCGACATGCTCGCGGTCATATTCTTCGCCCTGATCTTCGGTGTGGCGCTCACGCTCATCCCGCGTGAAAAGTCCGAGCCTGTTCAGCGAGTGCTCGACGGCATAGGCGAGGCGATTATAAAGATCGTCGGCATCGCCATGCAGATCGCGCCGTTTGCCGTCGCCTGTCTGATCTTCAGCACTACGGCGCGGTTCGGCTGGGGCGTCGTCCAGAGCCTCTTATGGTATGCGCTTACGGTGCTTGCAGGGTTGCTCATCCTTCAATTCGTCGTCTATTCGATCCTCGTGCGGGTATTTGCGAGGCTCAACCCGGTGGCGTTCTTCCGAAGGGCCACTCCGGTAATGGTGACGGCCTTCTCGACCAGCTCTTCGAATGCCACGCTTCCGACTACGATAAAGACCGCCGAAGAGGAGCTCGGCGTCCCGCCTCAGATAGCGGGATTCGTGCTTCCGCTCGGCGCTACGATGAATATGAACGGGACCGCGCTGTTTGAAGGCGTGACGTGCGTCTTCATCGGCCAGGTCTTTGGCATCGATCTGAGCCTGGGGCAGCAGCTTACGGTAATTGTGCTGTCGGTCTTGATGGCCGTAGGCACGGCGGGCGTGCCGGGAGGCTCGATCCCGCTGTTGATGATCGTGCTCAACACGATAGGGATTCCGCCGGGCGGAATCGCCATCGTGCTCGGCGTCGACCGCATACTCGATATGTGCCGCACGGTCCCGAACGTGACCGGCGATCTGACTGCCGCATGTTTTATCGCGCGGTCCGAGGCGATACGGCAGGCCCCGATCACAGAGCGGGCGGTCTCGCCTACCCTGTGATGTTAAGTAAAAAGTAAAAAGGCAAAAGTAAAAAGAATAGTGATTGTTACAATTCCTTCCTTTAGCTTTTACCTTTTTACTTCTTACTTAGCCCTGTTCTGTTCCGGCCTGGGCAGTGACCGAACGCCTGATATCATCATCGGCGGAGCTGGTCGTGTCTTGAGACTGAGGTTGATACTCTTCTTCGAACTGGCTTGGCGGCATCTCTCTGTGAGCATCGATCTCGGTTGCGCTCTCCTGCGAGGCGCGCTCAGATGCTTGATCCGCGATGCCGAGGAAATCGCGCGCTGAAGCGCCCTGCTCTCCACGGGCTATCTCGAAGGCTTCACTCCAATCGAGTCGCGCAACGCGGCGCTTGCCTTTCAGGCGAAATCCTATTCCTGATTCATCCATCGAAACAATGAAAGTGTTGCCGTCTATGTCGACTTCCCGGTTTATTGGTCTGGTAAACTTCATCTAGGGCAGACTCCTTTTCTCTGAGAATTCAAACGCCCACAGTATCCACAAATATATAAGCCAAAGAAATTCTATTAGCGCAGGTGTGCTTTGTCCACCGGAGGAGGCTTCGAGATTTTGAAAGCGATTGCCCGCGCCTGTCCGATTCAGGCGAGCAAGCTCTTTATGATCGGGATGAACTCATTAAACGCAATAGGCTTGCGCGCGCACGCCGATGCGCCCGCCTTGATCGCATTATTTGCGGTCACAGGGCCATAAGCGGTTATCGCGAGTATAGGCATCTTCGCCAGATCATCCTTCAGCCTTATCTTTCGAGTAAGCTCTATACCGTTCAGGCGGGGCATATTCAGATCGGTTATTATGAGGTCGGGCTTCTGTTCAAGCGCAACGGCAAAAGCGCACTCTCCATCGGCGGCTGTTATTACTTCGTAACCTTCGTTCTTCAAGATCATCGAGATGACATAGCGAGTATCAAAATCGTCTTCTACAATCAGTATCTTTTTGGTCATTCCCTCGTACTCCCGGTGCAAATAGGGGTTGAAGTTTAACATCGGCCTCTTTAAAAAGAAAGCGGCTTCAGATTTCAAGACGTAACTGCGCGCGGAACAATCCAAAATCGAAGCCAAAATCGAAGCCAAAATCGAGTCGCCCCTTCACCAGACGTCCATCGAATAGAGGTCCTCATAAGTCTCGCGCCGCCTCGCAAGGCTTACTTCGCCCCTCTCTCGCACCATCACAGCCGCCGGACGCGGACGCCCGTTGTACTGTGAAGCCTGGTCGAGCGTATAGGCCCCGGTGTTCAACAGCGCAAGCAGGTCGCCTGCGACAGTCGACTTCGGAAGCAACCGATAATTTGGGAGCCTAACGCCCGACTCAAGGTCGAAATAGACGTCGCCCGAATCGCATAGAGGGCCGGCCACCTTGTACGGTGTATGATGAGGCTCCGACGCGCGCGAGGCCGAGACGAGATGGTAGTACCATTTATAGAGCACGCTCGACAGCATCAGCGAATAGCCCGCGTCCGTCAAAAGCCATGTCTCGTCTATCTCGGGCCGCTCCTTTATCGCGCAGACCCGCGTGAGCAAAATAGCCGCATCGCCTATTATCCTTCGGCCCGGCTCCAGGATAACCGTCAGCCCTTCCATCAAATCCGTATCGCTCTGGTTTGCCACTTCGGCCACGACAGCCCGCAGCACATCGCGCGCGTCAAGCTCGGCGCCGAGCATAGCGCGCTCGCGCTCGCCTATCTCATCGGCCATAGGCGAGTCGGGCAGATAGCTTACCGGGAGGCCGCCGCCGATGTTTATGTGCGAGAGCCGGTGACCGGTCTTCTTATAAAGTCTGACGAGAAAGCTCCACATCTCGGCAAATGCCCGCGCGAACGGATGAGGGTCGGGCGTCTGCGACCCTACGTGTATATGAACGCCCGCGAGCGAAACCGCGTCCGGTGCCGCGAGCGCGCGCTCGAACGCAGTCTCTATCTGCGACGGGGTAAGCCCGAACTTCGAAGACATCAGCCCGGTCTGAAGCCCTATGTGCGAGCGCGTGATGATCTCGGGCACGATGCGAATCGCGATGCTCGCGCGCCTGCCCGTGGCGCGGGCCACGCGGATGACCTGGTCAAGCTCGTAAAGCGAGTCGATGTTGATGGCGAGTATCCCGTACTCGACGGCGTCGCGTATCTCCTCATCGGTCTTCGACACGCCGTTAAAGACTATCTGGTCCGGGCTGAACCCGATCACGCGGGCCTTGAACAGCTCGCCGCCGGAATTTACTTCTATGTCGCCGCCCGCCTGGCGAATCGTCTTGAGCACGGCCATGCTGGAATTGGCTTTAGAGGCGTAGCAGAGCTTCACTCTGGGGAAGACCGACTCGACCGCCTGGCGAAGATTGCGAGTGTTCTCGGTGATTCGCTTCTCTGAAAAAACGAATAGAGGGGTGCCGTAGGTGTGGGCAAGCTCTACCGTATCGACCCCGTCGAGCGCGAGGTGTCCCTCACGCTCATCGAGATAACCCGGCACCTGCCAGCTCTGCTGACGCTCGATCATGAATAGTCCTCTCCGGCTGAAAATAAAGACTGATTGTATGCGAGCCGGTGCGAGCAAGCAATCCGGGTGAGATGATGAGTATTCACCGCAGTGGACGCCGCAGCATCGCAGAGGGTTAATGACTCCTCTGCGGTTATTCTATACTTGATCGGCAGGGATTGCCTGACTATCTTGTGATGCCGAGCAGCGCCGACTTATAATCACCCTGTCCATCTCTCTGGCGATAAGCATTCAAGGGTTATCATGGTCAAGCGTGTTTACGAATTCGGTCCCTTTCGAGTCGACGTTTCGAACCGCCTGATAATGCGTGATAATGAACCCGTTCAGGTGACCCCGAAAGCATTCGACACGCTGCTTGTGCTGCTCGAAAGCCATGGCCGCGTGATCGAAAAAGAAGAGATGATGAGGCTCATCTGGCCCGACACCTTTGTCGAGGAGGCCAACCTCGCAGTCAATATATCTCAGATCAGAAAAGCGCTCGGCGAGCGCGATGACGGCGGCCAGTACATAGAGACGGTCCCGAGGCGAGGCTACAGATTCGCCTCGGTCGTCAGAGAGATTATCGACGAGCCGGGCGAGGCGCTCCTCCGTGACCGATTGAAGCGAAGAGCCGTGGCCGTGGAGGGGGCCGACCAGAACA
>DASTET010000850.1:0-2272 GCA_035709445.1 Blastocatellia bacterium
TCGAACCAGAGCCCGGGCGTGCATATACTCGGCGTCAGGGCGAGACAAAGCGACGGCCAGATAGTAACTGCTCAGGGCAACTTCGAGGTCGTATCACTCAAGGGGCAGGGGCCAAAGATCAAGAACGTGATCGTTATGATAGGCGACGGAATGGGCATAGCACACCGCACCGCGGCAAGGATCATGCTCACCGGCGTCGCACAGGGCAAGCCGAACGGGCTGCTGTCGATGGACACCTTCCCTTACACCGGGCTTGTCAGCACGCACTCTCTAAATTCCATAGTCACCGACTCCTCGCCCGGAGCGGCCTGCTACGCAAACGGCAACAAGGCTAATAATAATCAGCACGGCGTATTCCCTGATGACACGACCGCGAATTTCGATAACCCCCGAGTCGAACTGATAGGTGAATACTTAAAGCGAACGCAGGGGAAATCGCTCGGAATTGTCACGTCCTCCGACGTCTTCGACGCCACGCCCGCATCGTTCGCCACGCACACCCAGAGCCGCGCCG
This sequence comes from Blastocatellia bacterium, assembly GCA_035709445.1. Taxonomy (GTDB): domain Bacteria; phylum Acidobacteriota; class Blastocatellia; order UBA7656; family UBA7656; genus DASTET01. The sequence goes on from DASTET010000850.1 coordinate 515, forward strand.
CAGGGACCGGCATAGTCGACCAGTACCTCGACGACCGCTCGCTGACCGGGCTCACGGTGCTGCTGGGCGGCGGTCGGAAATGGTTCCTGCCGAACACCACCCCCGGCTCGGCCCGCACCACGGGGACGGACTACGTGCTCCCGAACGATTTATGGACCGGGTGGGGCATAGCTCAAGGGGCGCTTGACCCCGGACGCGACCTTATCGCCGATTTCCAGGCGGCAGGTTTCACCTACAGCGCAGACAGGACGCAGCTCATGTCAATTCCGGCCGGCACGACCCAGTTGCTCGGGCTGTTCGCGCTCTCGAATATGAATGTGGCCAAAGATAAGATAGATGGCCGTCGGGGCACATCCACCATCGTAAACGACTATGGGTTTCCCGACCAGCCTATGCTCGACGAGATGACCGAAAAGGCTCTCGAAGTTTTGAGCAGGAACCGGAACGGTTTTGTGCTGATGGTCGAAGCGGCCTCGATAGACAAGCAAGCGCACAATATGGATACCGAGCGATGGATACTCGATACAATTGAGTTTGACCGCGCTATCGAGAAGGCCCGCCAGTTTGCTATACAGAATCCCGATACGCTTGTCGTTATCACAGCCGATCACGAGTGCGCGGGGGTGAACATCATAGGCGGCTCGCGAGTGACCGACGCGGAGCTGGCAGCGCGTGCTGCTTCCGGCGGAGGCGCGGCGCAGCTGCGGAACGGAGTCGTCGGGACCTATGAAAGCGCTGGATTTCCCCAGTACACCATCGCCGACGATGGCTACCCCGTAACTACGGACGTGGATTTTCGGATGCTTATCGGTTACGCAGCCAATGCAGACCGGTATGAGGACTGGCTAACGAACCCGCAGCCGTTGCGCGACAGCCAGCAACCTTCTAATAACGTCCCGCCGCTCAGCACATACCCGAACGGCCCTCTCAACAGGGACGTGGCAGGCAATTTCCTGGTCACGGGACAGGTAGCAGACACTGTCGCGGCCCACACCGGATCCGATATAGTAGTATCGGCATTCGGGCATGGTGCGCAGCTGTTTACGGGAGTGATGGATAACACCGACGTGTTCTTCAAGATCATGCTTGGCGTAGTCCGCGGCGTGCAGAAAACTAAAGATTAAGTAGCTGCGCATAACGCAAAGCCGCTTAAAATAGAACGCCTGGGTATGTCTGGGTCCGGCACACCCAGGCGTTCGACTCGATATTTTTTCAGAGGGGATCAGCAGTTATAAAGGTTAATATAGTACGCCACCCGAAAGAGGAGGGATCATGCGAGCCGTGGCCGTTTCTCCAGAGATCAGAGAGGTCAGGATTATCGAGCATGCTCATCTTGATCTACTGTCACCGACCGGAGTCAAACTCCGCATCCTGGACGTCGGCGTCTGCGGGACTGACAGGGAGATCTGCGCATTCGACTATGGGACGCCTCCTCCGCCATCCAAATATCTGATCATCGGCCATGAGGCGCTTGGTGAGGTGATTGAGGTCGGCCCCGCTGTGAGCCGCGTAAAACCAGGAGACCTTGTCGTGCCGATGGTCCGCCGGCCTTGTTCTGAAGACTATTGTCTAGCTTGCAGATCGGACCGCCAGGACTTCTGCTATACAGGCCAATATACCGAACGCGGTATCAAGCAGCAGCATGGCTTTATGACCGAGCTCGTCATTGATGAAGAAAAGTATATGAATGTAGTCCCGAGAGAGTTGCGGGATGTGGCCGTGCTGGTTGAGCCGCTCACGATAGCAGAGAAAGCGCTT
>DASTET010000851.1:0-2674 GCA_035709445.1 Blastocatellia bacterium
GCGCGAGGTCACCGAGCGCCCTGAAGTCATCGAAGCGGGCGCGGGCAAAATAGTAGGGACCGACCCGAATAGAATATATGAGGAATGCGCTCGTCTTCTCACCGATTCGAATGAGTATGAGAGGATGAGCAATGTGCGAAACCCTTTCGGCGACGGGCAGGCGGCCACGAGAATCGTCCGCATTCTCGATCAAATGCTTTAAAGCGACTCAAGGGCTTCGCTTAGCTGCGCGTACCTGTGCGACCAGGTGTTCGCCTTTGCCAGCTCTATGCGGGCCAGGCTCTTTTCATGAGACTGCTCGCAAAGCGCCGATTCTATCTGGCGGACGAGCTCGTCGCCCGATTGGGCGGGATAAAAGAAGTCCCTGTACTGCTCAAGCTCCGGAAGCGGCACGGAGACGACCGGCTCTCCGGCGCACAAATACTCGTAGAACTTCACCGGGCTTGTCGCCATCGTGAGCGGGTTAATCCGAAAAGGTATGCAGGCCACATCGAGCTGATGTAAATATGCAGGCAGCACCCGGTACGGCAATTCGCCGAGGAGGTGCACGTTGCGAAGTCGCCTCAGAGCGGCGACGTCAGCCCGGCTGAAATCGCCTATCAAAACGAACTGCCAGCCGCGTCTCAGCTCTGCGGCAGCCCTGATCATATCTACATCGAACCACTCGGCGATTGCTCCGAAATAACCGATTATGGGCCGCGACAAACCTTCCAGCGGTCGCGCTGTGGGTGGAGCGTTGAAATGATCGAAATCGGCGGCGTTAGGAAGCAGGATGGCCCGGCGCGCCTGCCGCTTCGCTTTATCGAACAGGGGTCTGCTTGAGGCGATAACAAGGTCGCTCTCTTCGATCAGCCTGGCCTCTCTCTCCAGGTTGCGCGGCTTTGAGCCTGTATATCCGCTGTGCTCATCCATGCAATCATAGACGATCTTCCACCCTTGAGACCTGCGGCACGAGATAGCCACGTCGGCCCAGTTCGGAAGCTGGACCATGCATATGGCTTTCTGTATCTGCGCCTGTCTTTGCAGCGCGCCGAGCGAGCCCAGGCATGCCGCTTCAAAGTCATCGCCGAAGTCTCCCTGAAAGAGCGCATCGGGGCTGGAGGGGCCAGGAAGCCTCACGCGAAAAATATTCTCGCTCACGGCCCTGATCAGAGGGAGACGGCCTGCCTGGTGAAAGGTCGTATGAAGATAGAAGACCCTGTGGCCGTGTCGCGCAAGCTCGGTGAGGAGATGCTGAGGCCGCTGGAACCGCATCTCCCAATCGATTATCGGAAAGCAGATCAGGTCATAACGATGTGCGGGAGGGAAGGCGAAATCGGTTAAAGGCTTTTCGGCATTCTCTCGCCCTGCCAGCAGATTCGATAATCTGTGACGGACCCAGAAAGGGGCGATAGATCGCAATCCGCCGCGCACCCTTCGATAGGCGCTGCGACCGCTCCGCGCGACGGCCCACCTGGCTCGCCAGTACGCATTTGTATGAAACAGGCTCAAGGCTCCTCTCTTTGCCAACACCCTCAAAGACATTGCCTGCTTCCTAAAAGGAGCCTGTCACCGCCGGCGCATGCCCAGAATACTAATCAGGAAACTCGAAAGGACGGTTTGAAACCCGAGGGCCGTAAGCGTAGCTCCCGGGATCACCCACCGCATCGTATAGCTATAATCGAGCCGCCCGAAATCCGTAGACCTCCACTGGTCGACGGCAGCAAGCAACAGAATCACGCCCAGGATGAGGGCCGCCGTGCCCAGTATCAGACCTGTTTCGAGACTTATCAGCTTGAAAAACCGCTTGAGCCGGTCGTCTTCCGGCATAAGCCCTTCACTTATGGCAAAGATCTTTGTGAATACCGCGAAGGCGATCGATTGATAACCGCACAGGATTGCGAGGCTCGCAAAAAGGAGCGTGTGCGCGTCGAAGGTGAGCCCGCGTACCGTGACCCCGGGCATCGCCATCGCGTAGCCGATGAGCCCCGCTATGATGAGCAAGAGGCCGGGGATCAGGAACAGCCAGCGAGGGCTGTACATCAAAAAGAACCTGAGCGTCCGCCAGCCGTCTCGGAAAGTCTTAAGGTGCGGCGCGTGCGCCTTGCGCCCGTCAGGGTGGAGCGTGATGGGGACTTCTGCGATCTTTGCCCCGTACAGACTCGACTTGATGATCATCTCGATAGCGAACTCCATCCCTGTGCATCGCTGCCCGAGGCGGTCGTAGTGCTGTCTGGTAAACCCGCGCAATCCGCAATAAACATCATGAACGGGCGCATTGAACCAGTTTCTCGCCATCCAGGAGAACATAGGATTGCCAAGCCAGCGGTGCAAAAATGGCATCGCGCCGGGCATCACCCGGCCCCCGCCGGGCGGCAAACGACAGCCCTGCACGAGGTCGTATCCTTCCCGGAGCTTCTCGACGAACCTCGGCACTTCGAGAAAGTCATAGCTATCATCGGCGTCGCCCATGATGATGTACCTGCCGCGCGCTGCCCGTATCCCTCCCATCAGGGCGTTGCCATAACCTTTCTCTTCGACAGCGACTACGCGCGCCCCCATTCGTACTGCAATCGCCTGCGATCCGTCGGTGCTGCCATTATCCGCGACGACTATCTCGCCGTTGATACCGCCCTCTTCCATCGCGCGCCATGCCTTTTCGATGCAGGCTTCCAGCGTGTCTGCCTCGTTGAGA
>DASTET010000852.1:0-2463 GCA_035709445.1 Blastocatellia bacterium
AAGTTCATTCGAATCAACCGCTCGCAGATAGTAAATCTCGACTGCATAAAAGAGCTGCAACAGTGGTTTCACGGCGAGTACAGAGTCATCCTCAATGACGGGACCGAGATGACCTGGAGCCGCCGTTATCTCGACCGCTCATCCGAGCTGTTTACGAACCGGTTCTCAGTATAGGGCAGCGACGATGGATTATTCAGATGACTGGAGCCTGCCGCCGCAAACGATCCATCTGCCCGGCGATGAGGTCCACGTCTGGCGTGTTGCGCTCGACCTGAAAGAGGCTGCCAGAGAGCGACTGCTCGGCACGCTTTCGCCGGACGAAAGATCGCGGGCCGGGCGGTTTCGCTTCCAGAAGGACCGGGACCATTTCATCGCCGGTCGCGGGACGCTCAGATCGATACTAAGTCTTTACCTGCGCGCCGAGCCGTCTCGATTGTCGTTTCGCTCTACCTATTACGGAAAGCTATATCTGGACGGAGAGCTCGCCCGGTCGGGCATTCGCTTCAACCTTTCGCATTCGCATGGGCTTGCGCTCTACGCTGTGACCTCGGACAGAGAGATCGGCATCGACCTGGAATATATTCGCTCAGAAGTGGCGGCCGAGCAGATAGCGGAACGATTCTTTTCGGCCCGGGAGGTGAAAAAACTCCGCTCGCTTCCGGAGGCTTCACAGGCCGAAGCATTCTTCAACTGCTGGACTCGCAAAGAGGCTTTCATAAAAGCGAGAGGCGAAGGGCTCTCGCTTCCGCTCGAGAAATTCGATGTTTCGCTCGCGCCGGGAGAGCCGGCGGCTTTGCTTGAGACAAGGATCGACGATGAAACGGCCTCTCGCTGGGAGATAAGAGACCTGCCTGCCGGCCCTGCGTACAAGGCCGCCCTCGCCGTCGAAGGGCGCGGCTGGCGGCTAAAGTGCTGGCAATGGCTCGTCGATCCAGGTTGATGGAAAGCGGGCCACATCCCTGTCACAGACCCGCTCGTCCCCGTCTCAATCAAATCTGTCCCCGCGCGGTTGTCGCCTCGGCAGCGTTCGAGCAAAATTTTCCGCGCGAACCGAGATACCTACAAGGAGTATGAGCATTGAAACGACAGAGAATTCCCCGAATGGCTCGATTTCGACAGGCGCTCGCGTCGGGCCTGATATCGATGCTCGCATCCGGGCTCGCGCTATATGCGCAGGCCGGAGCCGAGAGTCCAGACGGGCCTCAGCACGAGTGGCCAGCTTACGGGCGAGACCCGGGCGGGTCTCGCTATTCGCCGCTCGCCGAGATCAATCGCTCCAACGTATCAAAGCTCAAGATCGCCTGGACCTATCGCACGGGCGCAGCCGATGTGGAGACGCGGCTAAAAAACAAGGCGGCATTCGAAGCCACGCCGCTTATGGTCGATGGAACGCTCTATCTGAGCACCCCTTTCAGCCGCGTGATCGCGCTCGATCCGCTCACAGGCGCCGAGCGGTGGACATACGATCCTAAAATAGATCTCACGCGCGGGTATTCCGAAGTCACATCACGCGGCGTTTCTACATGGGCGGACCGCAGCCGCAAAACCGGGCGCAGGATATTTATCGCCACGATGGACGCGCGGCTCATCGCGATCGATGCCGCTACCGGCGAGCTGTGCAAAGATTTCGGCGTCGAAGGGCAGGTCGATCTTTCGCGCGATGTGAATCTGAAAGACCGTGGAGATTACCAGGTGACCTCGCCGCCCGCAGTGATAGGCGACCTTATAGTCGTAGGCTCGTCGCTGGGCGATAATCGCGGCGTAGAGCTTGAGCGCGGGGTCGTGCGCGCATACGATGCCCGCTCAGGCAGCCTCAGGTGGAGATGGGATCCCATACCTCAAGACGCGTCGGACCCGGCGCGAAAGACCTGGAAGGGAGACAGCTCCACGCGCACAGGCGCGGCCAATGCCTGGTCGATTATCTCCGCCGATCCCGAACGAGATATGGTCTTCATTCCGACGAGCAGCCCCAGCCCCGATTTTTATGGCGGCGAGCGAAAGGGCGATAATCGCTACGCCAACTCGGTCGTCGCGCTGCGCGCTTCTACGGGCAAAGTAGTCTGGCACTTTCAGGCAGTCCATCACGACCTGTGGGATTACGATGTCGCATCTCAGCCCATGCTGATCGAAGTCAGACGCGGCAACAGGACGATCCCGGCAGTTGCCGTGGGGACAAAGATGGGCCATCTGTTCGTGCTCGATCGCCTTACGGGCAAGCCACTGTTTCCTGTAGAGGAGCGAAAGGTGCCTCAAAGCGATGTGCCGGGCGAAGAGAGCTCGCCAACTCAGCCTTTCCCCGTTCTCCCGCGCCCGCTCGCCCCGCACAGTCTCACGCCCGATGACGCGTGGGGGATTACCGCCTCGGACCGCGACTGGTGCCGCGAGCGAATAAAGGGGCTGAGGTCTGAAGGCATATTCACCCCGCCGAGCCTGAGGGGATCGGTTCTGTTTCCCGGAAACGTC
>DASTET010000853.1:0-2771 GCA_035709445.1 Blastocatellia bacterium
CAAGGATTCGCCGGATCAACTCTATTCAAGCGGGGGGCGGATACTCTGAAGACGATGCCGTGTATGATCTGGCTCAGGTCTATTTAAGAGGCGGTGTCCTGGCCTTCCATTTTTATGAGGCGCTGACCGGGCTTGAAAAAGTCGGGATAAATATCGAGGACTTTTTCGATCAGATGGTGGCGACAACAAAGTTCGACCGCGAAGCGACCCGCGCCAAAGAGTTCGAGCCGGTCGTCGCCCGCGTCTTTGAGGCCAGAAGGTCGAGCGCAGCGAAAGCGCCTTCAGGGGCCGAGTCGGCTGGTGAGGCGGCTGGTCCGGTTGCGAAGAAGATACTGATGTCGGATGACCTGATCCGCGAGCGCAGATATAAAGAAGCGAAGGTGATCCTCGAAGATATCCTGAAGACCGAGCCTAAGAATGCGAGGGCGCTTTACGGCATGGCGCAGGTCGTAAACAATACCCTCACCCCCGTAGAGGCGGACCCGAAGGCCGACGAGAATGACAAGATTCAAAGTCAGCACGACCGCCTCAAGCTCGCAATGGGGTTTTTCCGCAAGGCCATAGAGAGCGCTTCGCGCGAGTCGGAAGGCTGGCTCATTCAGTGGAGCCACGTCTTTATTGGCCGCATATACGATTTTCAGGAGTTTCGCGCTGACGCGATCGCCGAATATGAGAAGGCAATCGCGCTTGGTGAGGCTTCCGCCGAAGCCTACAAGGCTGCACAGGAAGGTAAGCTACGCCCCTACGGGCAAAAATAAGATGACGGGTTCAATCGCCCGGGCAGATGAGAAGATCGAGGCGAGCCTTGCCCGAGTCGAGCATCTGGTGTCTCTAAAATACGTAGCGCTTGGATTTAATTCTTGACTCGACACGAGCCGAGAGGGTATTATCGTCCGCGAAGCAGAGCTGGGAAACAGCCATTCGAGCCCTGCCCCGGTTGTATGAAATCCTCACAAATTGCGCTGCAATAATCGAGCGAGGGAAGAATATATGTCTATCACAATTCATGGAAATGTGAATGAAGATGTACAGGTTGCCACAGGAGAGAGGCTGACGCTGCGGGTCAAGGCGTATGATCCGGCGGGGATCAGCAAGATATTTGTCCAGTGCTATCAATTCAGCATGGCCAATACCAACCGTTTGAAGTTCGCTTCCGGCGAGCTGCTGGTAAAGCAGGACGATCGCTTCTCGCAGGACAGTTTTAATGTGGAGATACAGATTCCGGACAATGCCGCGCTCGGAAAATGGGGAGTGCAGATGATCGAGTTCACGAACTGCCGGGGGTACAAGACGTCGTTTTACAGGGGGCAGGGTAAGCTTGACGGCATCGTCTTTGAGGTCGTTTCCCCTCCGAGCAAAGAAGACGAGCTGCTTCAGTTCAACGGAATAGAGATTGCCGGCGGTTCTTCCTATTCACGATAGGTAAGGAGTGGACCGGCTTTTTGGCCCGGGTTATTGAGATTATTACGTCTCACGTTTTCAGTTTCAAACCTTCACTTCATCAAGCAGGCGGGAGATTGCGAGGTCCGGTGTTATGCCCTGAGCCTCGGCTCGGAAGTTCATAATTATTCTATGCCTCAGCACTGCCCTGGCAAGGCTTCTCACGTCATCAAAAGAGACGGTGAGGCGGCCATCGAGCAGCGCGAGCGACTTGGCCCCTAGCAGAAGGGCCTGACCCGCCCTCGGCCCGGCGCCCCATTTGATCCATTCGTTTGTGTAGTCGCGAGCATCCGTTGTGCCGGGCCGCGTCGCCCTGACCAGCCGGGCGGCGTAGTCGACAATGTTGGTAGCCGCGGGCACGTCACGCACAATTGACTGAAGCGCCATCACGCCTCGCGAGTCGATGACGCGACTTACTGCGGGCAGGCTCGATGAAGTGGTCCGAGCCAGCATGGTCTTCTCCTCTTCTATTCCCGGATAGTCTATGACAATCTTCATCATAAACCGATCAAGCTCTGCTTCAGGAAGCGCGAACGTCCCTTCAAGCTCTATGGGGTTCTGGGTTGCGAGGACGAAGAAGGGCTCGGCCATCTCATAGGACTTGCCGCCGACGGTGACCTGATGTTCCTGCATCGCTTCAAGAAGCGCCGCCTGCGTCTTGGGAGGGGTCCGATTGATCTCGTCGGCAAGAATGATGTTGGCAAAAAGCGGGCCTGGAATGAATCGCGTGACACGTTTTCCGGTCGAGAGGTCTTCCTCGATCACTTCAGTCCCGATGATGTCGGAAGGCATAAGGTCCGGGGTGAACTGTATTCGTTTGAACTGGAGATCGGTCGCATCCGCAAGCGATCTTATAATCAGAGTCTTTGCAAGTCCGGGAACCCCCTCTATTATCAAATGGCCCGCCGCAAGAAAGCTGACTAGCAATTGCCTTATGACCTCGCGCTGACCCACTATCACGCGGGCCAGCTCGTGTTCGAGCCGCGTGACAATCTCGGGGACCTGGTCGAGGAGCGCGCTCTTCTCCTTGTCGGTAAGCTCTGTCGGCACTCTTCTGAGCATAGGCGAGATCAGTCGGGTACAATCTGTCCCTTGCGATAGGCAGAGAGGAGTTCGTTGACCATCTTCACCGGCACGCCGAAATTCGATCCGCCGAAGCTTTGACCGCCGTCTATGGTTGTCAGTATCGCCGAATTGACAGCGATCACCTGCCCGTCGCGGTCGAAGACAGGGCTGCCCGATCCTCCCTCGGTCGTCTGCGCGCTGTGCACGATTCTACCGGGCAGCGCGTCGCTTATCGTCCCGGTCGTCGTGAGCGGCCTTATAAGCCC
>DASTET010000854.1:0-3020 GCA_035709445.1 Blastocatellia bacterium
TAACCGGCGGCGGCGCTGACTTTTCGCTCGAAGCTACGGGGCGACCGGAAGTTTTAAGGCAAGCCATCGAAGCGCTCGCCACGCGCGGCGAGTGTGGAATCGTCGGCGCGGCACCGCTCGGCGCGGAAGCCTGTTTTGACATTAACGACGTGATGATACCGGGCAAAACGATACGCGGGATCATAGAGGGCGAGAGCGTTCCCGAAATCTTCATCCCGCAGCTCGTTGAACTTCATGCGCAAGGGCGTTTTCCGTTCGACAAGCTGGTGAAGTTCTACAGTTTCGACCAGATTAATCAGGCTGCCGAGGACAGCGAAAAAGGCGGCACGATTAAGCCCGTTATCCGTATGCAGTAATTTGGAGGAGATAAACATGAGCATCAGCGGAAAAGTCGCCCTCGTGACGGGCGCAGGACAGGGCATCGGTCGTGCGATTGCTTTGCGGCTGGCATCTCGCTTGCTGATCGCTTCAGGCATGCTCGGCATGATTGCCGGTATATTGGCGGCGCTCGCGCGCCATGGGCTGATCTCACACCGCCAGATCGCCGTCGAAGGCGACCCCGCCGACGAAATCCTCAGGGTCGCTGATGAGTCGGGCGTCGATCTTATAGCGATGGGGGCGCACGGCAAGGGCGGCGTGTTAAGCCTCATAATGGGCAGCGTCTCGCGCAAGATGGTCAACGAGGCCAGGCGTTCCGTGTTGATCGTGAGGATCCCCGACCCGGCGCTGGTCAGGGCCGGGATGATCGAAGGCTGACCGGCCTTCCCCGCTCACCAGGCGCAACCGCGTGGAGATCAAGCAGGACGCCGCCGAGTTTTACTCCGCCCTTATGGACGACATGAAGGCCGCCCGTCACTCTATACACCTGCAGTACTTCATCTGGGCCGTAGACAGTTTCACCGAGAACTTCAAAGACATACTGATGGCGAAGGCGAAGGAGGGGGTAGAGGTACGGCTGCTCTACGACCCCGTGGGCTCGCAGGCCAAGATGCGCCGCGCCTACGTCAGAAAGATGCGAGAGGCCGGCATAAGCATGGCGCCCACTTCCCCGCTTTACAGGCTGCACACGATAAGCTACCGCAACCACCGCAAGATCACCGTCATAGACGGCATCATCGGCTACACAGGAGGCATGAACATAGGCAAGGAGCACCTCGATGGCGGCGAAGGGTTCACCTCCTGGCGCGACACTCAGGTGCGAATAGTCGGCGAAGGGGCCGCGGTGTTGCAGGCGGTCTTCATGGTGGACTGGTACAACGCAGTCAGGGAAAACCTCTTCTCTGCCGAATACTTTCCCACAGATACGAGCGACATCGGCGACGCGATAAGCTCGCACGGGCCGGGCGACGACGACGTGCCGGTCCAGATACTCACATCGGGCCCCGACTCGCAGTGGGCGGCCATCCGGCAGCTCTACTCGTTCCTGATAGTGGGGGCGCAGCGGCATGTTTTTATGCAGTCGCTTTACTTCATTCTCGACGCCAGCATTGCCGAAGCCTTGATCTCGGCGGCCCTTTCCGGAGCTGACGTCAAGGTGCGGAGGCGCCATTGTCCACAAAGGGGTCCGACAGCTGTCGCACAACCTTCTCCCGCAGGGTGGGATCTGAACCATACTGTTCGGAAAGCCGGGCGAGCTCATCATAACTTAGCGGCTCGGGCCCATCCTGCTGCCCTGCCTCAGAGTTCTGGCTCAATACGCATAGAAGCAGCGCGATGGAGAACAGTATATTGTGGGGCGAATGCTTCCGTTTCGCTGAAAAAATGTTTGTGACCATTATGCCTCCGATGTTGTAGCAGCGCCGAAAGAACGCTGCTCGAGGGGATCGGCCTGTCAAGCTTCACAAGAGGAAGAAGTCGAAGTGTTGTCTTGCCTTTATAAGCAAGTGGGCGTTACTTTGGCAAAGACCTTCATCGGATGAAGCAGTATACATCCGAACAGCCTTTGCTTCACCCTTATTGCGGTGCCATTGCGCCGGTGCGTGGATTGAACGGCTCTTATGACTACAGAAAATGCGAATGAACCTGGACAGGGATTCTATCGCTTATCATGCTCTATTGTCTTTGCCCTGCAGCCCGCTTCGCAGTATTGTATTTAAAGGAGTAGAGACATGGCTCAACATTGCTCCCACCTTGATCAGATAAGGCCGGTCACTCCCAGCGCGGAAGGGTGTGACAGTTGTAGTGCGCCTGATGGCTGCTTGCTTTGCGCCCCGCTAACAGCGAGCTTATAGAGCGAAGACTTGATCAGAAGATGAGTGAACGTGCGTGGGCTTTTGATGAAAACTTGCTAACCGCGGGAACGTTCCGTGTAGCCGTGATTGAAGCATATAAGCGGGCATGCGCTGTAACCGGAATGCGCTCACTGCGGGCTTTGGAAGCTGTCCACATCCGCTCATATAACGCTGATGACCCTCACAAAGTTAGCAACGATGTGCTTCTGAGAGCCGATTTTCACAGAGTTTTTGACCAAGGCTACCTGACAATATCTACGGACTACTGATTATTGGCAAGTCATCGTCTTCGCGATGATTATGCAAATGGGAAAGCTATTACCCTTATGATGGGCACTTAATAAACTTGCCACTTGCGGAGTCAGATCGTCAGCCAGAGAGTACCTGGAGTGGCATCGCGAAAGAGTTTACCTTGGCTAACTACGCCGCCCAACAGAGGCCTGCACCAGAGCGCGCAAGATAACACCTAAATGCAAATCGGAGTGAGGTTGAGATTCTGAATATCAGATTGATCAACCTCGCCCTGCGGCTTTGCTCAATCTCAGTATCTTCTGCAAGTCGGTATAAGTTTCAGTTGCGGTGTTCTCTCTACTCATACCTCAGGGCCACCAAGGGATCCTCTTTTACCGCCCGGCGCGCTGGAAGATAGCATGCCAGTGTTGCCACGCTTATAAACAGCAGCGACACGCCCAGGTAAGTAAAAGGGTCTGCCGGACTAACTTCATAGAGTAGGCTTGACATCGTTCGCGACAAGACAAGAGCTGCAATCACTCCCAAGCTGACACCAAA
>DASTET010000855.1:0-4547 GCA_035709445.1 Blastocatellia bacterium
CTTGCGTATTGCCTCTTCGAGCGAGAGCCATCGCCGCTCGCGAACGAAACGACCCAGCACGCGCGGAAATGAGCCCGCGCTCCTCGGGTGCGGAAGCCCTATCCCGCCATCGCTCGCCACCATCACCCAGGGCTGGCGGTAGAAGGCGTGCACATCCGATTCCTGCATCGAGCTGCATACTACGCTCGCGCCGCCGTCTTTTACTATCCGGATGTAAGCCTCAACCGGGCTGATCCCTTTTCTTCGCGCGGCCTCTTCGAGCGTCAGCCCTTCAAAATCGCTGTGCGCCGCGCACGACGTTATGAGGACTTTTGAAGCGCCGCCGACATCATCTATCCCTTTTTCGACCGCAACCGGGTCCTCGTGACGACGGCTTGGTACGAGCACGGTTATAGTAGAAGCCCAGGCCGTGTAAGGGTAGCAATCGGCGGTGACATCGACTCCGCTCTTTCGTGCGAGGTCGATGAGCGCCACCGCTTCGCGGGACTTACCCCAGACTCCGACGGTCCCCATCTTTATGTGAGAGATATGGACAGGGATGCGAGCCTCGCGCCCGATTCGAATCGCCTCTTTGAGCGCATCCATCACCAGGTCGGCCTCATCCCTTATGTGGCTCATATAAATTCCGCCGTGTCGCGCCGCCACGCGGGCAAGCTCTATTACCTCCTCGGTCGTGCTCGGATGGCCTACGTCATATTCAAGCCCTGTAGAGAGACCGGCGGCCCCTTCTCTCATGGCCTGCTCGACCAGCCGCTTCATCTCGAAGATCTCTTCTTCTGTAGCGGGTCGTTTGTAGTCGCGCCCCATCACGCGCTGGCGCACGGTCGCATGGCCTATGAAAGTTATAAGATTGACCGCCGCTCTGCTCTCCGCTCGTCTCGAAAGATAATCCCCGACAGGCCACGGCCCGCCTCCGTCCGCGCCTATAACTATGGTGGTGATGCCCTGCGAGACCTGCGTCTTTGCGCCGGGGTCGGTATTGAGCCCTCGCTCCGAGTGATTGTGTATATCTATGAAACCGGGTGCCAGTATCATCCCGCGCGCATCGACCACTTCATCGCCACGGCGAACAGCCACGCGACCTATCCGAGCGATTCGATCTCCCTCTATGCGGAGACTCGCCCGAAAGCCCGGACGCCCGCTTCCATCGATTATGGTTGCTCCTGCTATGACTATCGGTCTTTTCGTTTGGGCCGGGGTCTGGTGCGGCGCGTAAAGAGCAGAGAGCGAAACGAGCAGTGATGCGACGGCAAGTGAAATGGAGTTCAGCATCTTATCCGGTGACCTCGATAAAGAGATTGCGACGCAAACAGCAGCGTGCACAATAACAAGTCTCCGATATCGAAGCAACGGGTGTGGCCGGGATTTGAAAATCGCAGAGGGCCGCAGAGGAGATTCGCTGCTCCTCTGTGACCCTCTGTGGTTATTTAGACGTTGATTGTTCGGCTCGTTCACTTCAGAACGAGAATCGCGCGCCAAGCTGTATCACGCGAGACTCGCGCGCGGCTGTGAACTTCCCGAAGTTCTGATTGGTCGGCGTAAGATTCAAGTCGACTGTAGTGAATTGCGTGTGATTGAAGGCATTGAAAGCCTCAAATCGCAATTCAAGGTTTGTCGCCTCGCTCCATAACCGGGTCCTCTTTGTCAGAACAAGGTCCCAGTTGTTTATTCCGTTGGGGGCGCGGAACTGGTTGCGACCTGCGGTCCCACGGCGGAACTGTGTGGCAAGATCGAAGCCCTCATCCGGATCGCCAAAGAACCTGAAGGCATCGGCGTTGAACGCGCGCCCGTCGTTTTCGCGCGGGTCGAGCGTGCGGAAGGGAGCGCCCAGGTCTGCGAAGCTCACGATGCCCGCGCCCGCCCCGGTCGTGTCGAACGGGTTGAAGACTGTTATTGGAGTACCCGACTGGAAGGTCGCTATCCCGCCTATGCTCCACCCGTCGAGGACCCCTCGGGCAAACCCGCCAAGGCTCCTCGCAAACGGAAGCTCATATATCCAGCTCAGCACAAAACGGTGTGGCACATCGTCGGAAGAGAGAGCGCGAGTGGCGGCGCGGTTCAACATGTCTAGCTGGCCTCGCTGCGTATCGGTCTCGTCTATAGACTTCGACCAGGTGTAAGCCGCCTGGAAGAGCAGCCCTCCGCTGAAGCGGCGCTGGAGGTTCGCCTGAAGCGCGTTGTACCAGGAGTTCGCCCCCGAAACGAGCTGACCTATTCCGGCCTGGATGTCAGGGTTGAACCGCCGGTCGTTTATGTTGCTCGGATCTGGTGGAGGGGTTCCCGGAGGCGCGGAAAAGAATGTCCCCAGCGCCGGGTTTAGCTCTTCGACCGCATAGAGCTTGCGTCCGCGATTTCCTACATAGCTCAAGCTCGCGACGTAATTCCTGAGAAAGCCTCGCTCGACCGTAAGGTTCCAGCTCGTGATGTAGGGCGTACGGATGAGCGGATCGATCGGCTGTGAGGTGAATGAGAGCGGGGCAGCGATCTCGAACTGGCTCTGCCGAAACGGATTCGGGATCTGGCCCAGGTCGCCGTTAAAGTCCGGGAACGGGTCGGGCGCGAACGGGTCGGCAAGCGTTCCGCTCGCAGGGAAGAAGAAGGCGTTTGTGCCGTTGAAGCCCGGCGCGGATAGTTGTTGCAGGATTGTGTCGCCTATGACAGCGCCGTAAAAGACTCCGAACCCTGCCCGTATTACCGTCTCGCGGTCTCCAAGTAGCCTGCCGAGCCAGCCGCCCTGGACCGACGGGCTGTAGGCTATACCCAGCCGGGGCGCCCAGTTGTTGAAGTCTTTTCTGACGCCCCCTTCGGGAACCGTCCCCCCCAGCACCGGGTCGGGATCGCCAACAAACAGCACGCCGTTCGGCGCCCTTCCTCCCTCCGGGACCACTATCGGCGTCCCGTCGAAGGCGCGTAGCTGCCCCGAGGTCAGAAGCTGTGATACCGCGCCGTGGCGATAATAAGAAACGCGATTGAACTTATCGGTGAGCGGCGACGTGTACTCGTAGCGCAGGCCGAGTGAAAGCGTAAGCGAGTCGTTTACGCGCCAGGTGTCCTGTGCGAACGCGGCCACCGCTTTCTGGCGAAAATCGCGGTCGCCGTTCGCACCAAACTGGATTGCGGCCGGTGAGTTGCCTAAGAGGAAGTCCGCAAAATCATCCCCGGTCGAATTCGGCCCGAACAATCCTGAGAAGAGGAACAGACCGTTGTTGATAAACAGGAACGCCTGATCGTGGCGGTGGAGCGTCCCGTCAAAGCCGAACTTGAAGCGGTGCTCTCCCCTCGCCCAGCTTACAGAGTCCTGTATCTGGAAGTTCTCGGTCACGCGGGCCTGCGGCCCCTGGGTCGCATTGCCTACCGAAAAGTTCCTGTCGAAGAAGAGAATCATCGGGGGGCCGGCGAAATTAGGATCGGCCACGAAGTCGGCAGTGAACCCTATGTCGCGCGGGGTCGTCTGGTTCTCCGGGGAAAGAGACGGGAAATTGTTGCGCGCATACCCGATCAGCAGCGAGTTGAACAGGTTCGGCGTGAACGAGTAGGTGTGACGCACAACGTAGTTATAGACTTTCTGCTTGTCTACGGCGCCGAAGCCGGGCACCAGCGAATCGTTCCCCACCGTCGCGCCGAACGGGAACGGGTCGGTGACTGTAGAGTTGAAGTAATTGAACGTAAAGTTCAGGACCTGGCGAGTGCTGACCTGATGATCTACGCGGGCGGTGAAGTAATCGTTGTTCGAGACCTGGTCGGCCCCGGCAGAAGCCTCGCCCGTCGGGGCGATCGGGAGGAACTGCAAATAGTATCTGGCTATGGGTGATATGCGCGAATCAGGGATTCGATTTCCGGGGAACGGGTTTCCGGTCTGCGGATCGAGCAGAGCGAAACCGAGCCCGCTGAAATCGCCGCTCAGCTCGGCAGGCGTAGGCAGCCCCGTAACCGTCTGCGTCGCGCCGATGAGCTGGCCGCGCCGCTCATAATCTACAAAGAAGAAGGTGCGGTCTCTTCCGCTGTATATCTTCGGTATCCAGACCGGCCCGCCGAAATTGCCTCCGCCCTCCTTGCGCTCGAACGGGCGGCGAAAATCGTCGTCGCCTCGTCGCGGCTGGTCCGCTGGCGAGTTCTGGTCGAAGAAGCGCGCGGCTGACAAGAAGGTCGGGCGGTAGAAGAACCTTACGTTCCCGTGGTAATCGCTCCCGCCGCTTCGCGTCACGACGTTTATTACCGAGCCGGTGTTGCGCCCGAACTCGGCTTCGAAGTTCGACGTGAGCAGCCGGAACTCCTGTACGGCGTCAGGTCTCGGCTGAGGCCCGAACGAATCGCCCACGGCGACTTCGTTGTTATTCGAGCCGTCGAGCGTCAGGTTGTTCTCGACGCCACGCTGCCCGTTGACCCTTATGCCCGCGCCCTGTCCGAACGTGTCGCCGGTATTCAGGTTCGAGTTCGTCACGCCGGGTTGCAGCAGCGCGAGCGCCAGCACGTTTCGACCGTTGAGCGGGAGCCCTTCGACGCGGCGGCGCTCGACAGTGGTTCCGAGCGTTGGCGTCTCGCGGTCG
>DASTET010000856.1:0-3570 GCA_035709445.1 Blastocatellia bacterium
GCCGTTGTGTATCCCCGTGCCGTAAAAGCATGCGGTCGCGCGCACATGGGGTTGCAGTGCTGCCCGAAATGCGAGGTGCCCGCCTATACAGAAACCGCCAGCCCCGAGCTTCCCAGTCGCAACCTTCCTATGACCTGCGAGGTAATCGAGCGCGGCGCGGCAGTCGGCATCGAAATGGGCGACGGGCGTTCGAGCAGCATCTTCCAGCCCTCGCGTCCGCCCTTCGTCGTCAAACGGGATGACCGTCCCCGCAGGCTCGATCCGATGATAAATCTCAGGCGCGGCGACCACGTATCCATATCCGGCCAGCCTCATCGTTGCCCGTATCATCGGACCTGTGAGCTGAAAGATATCCGAGTAAAAAATGATGCCCGGAAACTTGCCTTCGTCCTTTGGCGATGCGACAAACATTCGCATAGGGCTGCCGTCGACGGGTATCTCCACGTACTCTGTGTTGATTACCATTATTCATTTCCTCTCTAACCATTTTCCATTTTTCATTCAACGGAAAGATAAAAAATGGAAAACGGAAAATGACCCTGTCTCCTCAGGGTCTGACATACCTGAAGACCTGCGAGGCGCTGCCGTCAGGATTGAGCAATTGCAATTCGACAGCCTGCCCCGGTTGAATCTGCCTGCCGGATTTCTTTGCGATCAGGTTCGTCTCCAGGCTCGTCTTGTCGTGCTTGATCTTAGGCTGCTCGACTCCGTTGAGCAATAACCTGGCTCCCGGCTGAATTCCCTGCCCGAATACCACAAGCTTCTTGCCTATCACCGACGCGCTCTTGATTCGCAATGCAGCCGGTCCGAGCGAGACCCGCCACACTCCGCGGCCATGTGTAAAGGCAAATAATGTGCTCATATTGCCCACGCTGCCTACCGAAAGCGACTCCGTAACCACGTTTGCAAAACCAGTATTCTCCCTCGCCCAGCTCGCCCCGCCATCCAGCGAGACGAATACGCCGACGTCGGTCCCTATGTAAAGCGTCTGCGAATTGACGGGATCGACCGCGATCGTATGCACAGGAACATCGGGCAGGCCGGTTTCGCCCGCCCCGTCTATTCCTGTCCATGTAGCTCCGCCATCGGTGCTCTTCCAAACGTGCGTGCCGCCGAAGGTAGTATATGTGGCATAGGCGACGTTTTCATTCGAGGGGTCGAATGTAAGCCATGAGACGAATCCTGCCCTCGGCTGAGTGCCCGCCCATTGAGTGTTCGCGCTGGAAGTCAGCGCATTGCTTGTGCGATGAATGAATCCGCCGTTCGTGCCAGCCAGCACGATATTCGAATTCGTCGGGGCGACGGCAATAGCGCTGACCGAGCGATCCGCCGATAGAGGCGCGCTCGCCTGGCTCCAGCTTGCTGCTTCGTCGCTCGTGCGCCACATTGACCGGCCTCCCGTCCATAACCGCTGCGGTATGCTCGGGTCCATGATAAACGGGTTGATAAAGAGGAAATTGGCGCTCGATTCGTTTATCCCGCTCGTTGCTCCGACAAAGTTGCGGCCCCCGTCGCTCGACCTCCTGATAGAGAGCCTCGTAAACTCGGCATAAATCGTCGTTGGGTTCGTAGCATCGATGGCGACGTAACCACCGTCGCCTCCCTGTATCTCGTTCCATCCTCCTATGCCCTTGTCATCGGTGCCGCGCAACGTACCGTTGTCCTGTGCCCCGCCGAAGTAAGTCTTGCCGTTCGGATAGGGCAGCCCATGATAGAACTGCGTCACCCCGTAGCTGTTGTTGAGCGACGTCCAGTTGACGCCGGTATTAGCCGAATTGCAGGGCGCGCTCTGCCCCGTCGCGGTGCGGGCACGCGCGTTGTTTGTTCGGAAAACGCCTCCGTCATTGGCTACGAACATTACGCGATTGGAGACGCCGTTATATTGAGGGTGAAACGTTATGGCGTGCTGGTCGGCGTGAACATAATGCGGATCATCGGTATCGACCCACCAGTAGGAAGCTACACCCCAGTTCCTGCCCCCGTCATCGGATCGAAAAAGATCGATCCCGCCTACCCATACACGTTCAGGGTCCAGGGGGTCGACGGCGATGACGTTGTCATACCAGCCCTGGTTCAGAAAAGAGTTGCCGCCCTGCCCGCAATCCGATTGAAACGCTATGACGGGATTGCTTAGCAGCACGGTGTTGAGCTTTGTCGTGCTCCTGTTATCTACGCGGGCGTCCCAGGAGTCGGGCTCGCCGCTGCTGTTGGACCTGAAGACGGCGAGCAGACCTCTATTAAAATTGCCGGGTTCGAGGCTCGATGCGAGAGCATAGATGATGTTCTGATTCGACGGCGCTATTGCGAGGCTCGTCCTTGCGAGGCGAGTATCCGTAAAGACCGGCGTCCAGGGCTCCGTCTGCTCGCCCGCGCTCCTGTTGCGATATATGGTCGCGCGAGCAAAGGTCCCGCACGATGCGAAGAGATAATCGGTCGGCTGGTCGGTCCTTATGGCCAGGTCGAGGCAGCCTCCCTGCACGGTAATCCCGCCCAATCCGAGCGGGTCGAGCGTGCGCTCCCAGCTCTCTCCGCCGTCTGTCGAGCGCCATACCCCGGTCCGCGTCCCTGCATAGACACGCAGCCTGTTGACCGGGCTTACAACGATGTCGTTGACATAATGAAAATCGCTCGTCTTCGTGCTCTCAAGATGGGTCCAGCTCGCCCCGCCGTTCGTCGTTTTGAATATGCCCGCCCCCCTCACCATATCGCTGTTAAAGAACCCTTCACCCGTTCCCGCGTAAATGATATCTGAATCGGTCGGGTCGAAGGCCATCGAGCAGACCGCAAGGTTCGGGAGCAAATCATCGAGCGCCGTCCAGAATTGTCCCGCATCAGTCGTCTTCCATACGCCTCCGGCGACACCCGCAGCGTACATAATGTCAGGGCTGGAAGGATCGATTAACAGCGCGCGCGTGCGGCCTCCTATGTTGCCCGGCCCGAGCTGAGTCCACGTCCCGAACGCCGCCGGCCTTAGCCCTGCCCGCTCCATCTTTTCGAGCGGAGGCAGAGCGATTGCCGCAGCGGTCGAGTATTGAGGCATACGGTTCGCCCGCTCGATTGCCTTGATGTAACGGTCGGCGGGAACGGGGCTTACGCCGTCAGGCGACCGCTTCATGCGATAAAACTCTTCGGCCTCGGCGGGCTGGTCGTAGGGTTTGACCTTTTTGCCTGCGAACTTCGCGCGGTTCGAGGCATATGAAGCATCGGTCGCCAGTCTCTCATTCAAGCGTGGCCCGACGAGATCAAGGCTCAACGAGAGACTCAGAAGAAACGCTACTGAGCAAAAGGTTGCGGCTGAAGGAATGAAGCGTATCTTCATTGTGGTTCTCCTAAACAGCTAACCAGGGGACACTCTATGAGGTTTGGTTAATGGTAAAAGGCACGGGACAACCTGCCGGGCAAACGCGCTGGCAGGCGAGAGTTGATGAGATCAACTTTTCAATAACCGGCGAAGCCACCCTGAGAACCACCTCAGGGCCGTTCGAAAAAAGCCATGTTTGGGTGGCGGTTCGTGCGCTTCGGTCCTGGCCTCGGCCTCGATGGCGGTGAAGAACTGCGTCGCCATCATCT
>DASTET010000857.1:0-2959 GCA_035709445.1 Blastocatellia bacterium
CACGGGCTGCCGTTTTGAGTGCAGCTATTTGATCAGGTCAACAGAACAGGCTTGCGGGCGG
This sequence comes from Blastocatellia bacterium, assembly GCA_035709445.1. Classification (GTDB taxonomy): domain Bacteria; phylum Acidobacteriota; class Blastocatellia; order UBA7656; family UBA7656; genus DASTET01. Next base: position 62 of record DASTET010000857.1, read on the forward strand.
AGTCTGTTGCGCGCAACCTGGAATACTTTGACTCGGCGGTAGGGTGGGACCGCGCAAGGTCGAAGCGGGGGCATCCCGTCTCGCGTCCCAAACCATTTTTGAGACGGCTTCTACTACTTCGAGGCCTATTAGATCACTTCAGACCATCATCAGGAGCAAAGCAGCATCCAGACCCTGGACGCTCTTGGAACCGCCCAACCGCTTGGCGATCCTTTTCAGTCCAACGCGGACTTCACTGGCCCTTTCGGGTCGCCGAGCCGGGTCCGGTTCCATTGACTCCGAGATAATTTCTGGGGTCGGGGCTGAGATCTTAGCGTTCTTCTCGCCCTTCGGCTACACTCAGGCTTCCGCCATTACACAGGTGGTGTCAACGCAGCCGCAACTTGTCTGGCTGTCTTTGAACAACACCGTGCCCAAGCCAGCGCCCACGATGTCCTATCAATATCCGCTGACTGCGACCTCGGCTGCGACTCAACAGTATGTGGGAATTCAATTCGAGAATATCCCTACGGACGGGACTGTTTCCATCTCCATACCCGGGCCGGACGCTGCGGACACGATAGTCAACACTTCTATGCATATTCCAGACCCTAATGCGGTCGTGGTATGGCACGTCTCTTATCCGGCGAACTTCGAAAACAGCATTGTCCTTAACTACTGGCAAGGAAGTACGGCCCCACCGGCAGGAGCAAATATCACGACGATAGTTTTGAAGTCATAGCCCGGTGCGGCTAGCGGGCCTGCTGTGGAAGGTTGTGGTGTGAACGGAATGAGAGAAGCAGGGGTTTGCTTTTTAGTGGCCGATGCTGCGCTGCCAAAACCGCCTGCCAAAGCTCCTGTGGGAAAGCTGATGCCGCATTACCGCCCGCAAGCAGCACGCTTGACATGGGCTGTTTTCATAAAGAACTCCCTGCATCGGTGCGCCGCGAAAGCGCTATGGAAGCTTTCGATATCGACGGATTTTTACGCGCATTTTCGGGTATCAAATTAGTTTCGATTTAGGGATCATAGCCACACATTTAAAACCAATGACGGATCATGAATCCTAAGGAACACGCGGTGCTATCGCCCGACAACCTTCATCAGTCGCCTGGCCACACCAACCTGCCCCGACTGACGCACCAATACCTCAGGGGTCTTGTGCCAGACGGCGCACTCCCGTATCGCCTCAGCCACGTCGCTCAACAGTTCGTCGCACACGCCAACGCCCTGCTCAAGATGGATGGATTTCACCTCGAATACGCCTTCTTTCCGGTGAGCCTTCGCGTCCAGCCGCCCGACGAGCGCGCCGCGGCGCAGGATAGGCAGCGCGAAGTACCCGTATCGCCGCTTCGGCCCGGGCGTGTAGCACTCCAGCCGGTAGTCGAAGCCGAAGCCCGCTCGCGCACGCGCCCTGTCCCAGACCAGCGGGTCGAACGGCGAGAGCAGTGTAGTCAACTCCGGCTTGAGCCTGCCCGAAGCCGCCTCCTTGATGAGACGGCGGTTATCAGGATGGAAAAGCACCGGCCCTTCCCACCCCGCCACCTCGACTGTCAGCAGCGCCCCTTCGCGCGCAAGCTGTGACACCGTGTCGAGCGTCTCCCGCTTCGCGGTCCGGAAGTAGTCGGCAACCCAGCGCGGGGTGGTAATCCCTAAGGCGCGGACGGCCTTGAGCGCCAGCTCGCGCCGCGCTTCTTCCAACGAGGGGAGCCTGCGGTCGTGCCAGGAGGGCAGCACGCGCTCGCGCAGGTCGTAAACCCTCTGGAAGTTCTGCCGCCGCGCAACCATCAGCTCACCCGAGGTGAAGAGCATCTCGAGGGCGCGCTTCTCGGTCTTCCACTCCCACCAGCCGCCAGCCTTCCCGTCGGTGCGCGCGAAATCCGCCGAACGCACAGCGCCGCGCTCGCGGATGAAGGCGAGGAGACGTTCGACATCTCGGCGGTGCGACTCGACCCACGAGCGTGAGTAGTGCCATCCCTGAGAGCCGGCGTCGAGCATGCGGTGGCGGTAGAGAGGGTAGTCCTCTATGGGGAGGAAGCAGGCCTCGTGCGACCAGTACTCGAAGAGCTGTCCCTCGGCGAGCAGCTCATCGAGCCAGTATTGCTCGTAGTCGCCGAGCCGGCTCCAGAGGACGAAGTAGGGGCTACGGGCAACGACGTGGATAGTATCTATCTGGAGGGCGCCCATGCGGCGTATGGCGCCGAGCACGTCGCGTTTGGCAGCCTTCTTTCGGGGGCGGCGATGAAGACCTTGAGCGGCGAGCATCGCGGCGCGCGCTTGAGCCTGAGTCAGTTGCATCGAGCAGAGTTTATTAACGGACGAGTGTGATGTCGAGGCGCTTAGCGGATAGAGTACGTCAACGGATCATCAATAATATGGTTGACTCACCAGGAGACGTGGCTGGAGAGACCCGAATCGTCAAGCGCCTGAAACTAACTCCACCCACCTCAACTCACGATGTCATCGAAAACCGCTCCGGATTTCAGTTGCCTCCCGCCTCGTGTGCAGAATTGAAATAGAGACAACCGAGCTAACAAGCAACTCCGCAGACGACAAACCAAATCGGAGGCTTATGCTCAATGACAGAGATCCCAGCATTTTCAGCAAGGCCATCCTCCAAAGGATGTTGGAAAGCTCCCTGTCTGGGGTTCTCCACCGTTGTCGGCTCAAAGGATTGCCTTACAGGCACAGGTGTTGTTTGTTATATTCCGGTCAGTGATACTGAGTGTCGCTCCTTGTGAGAGCACCTGGATAGAGGCTGCGCCCCTGTTTACCGCCATATCGAGTTTCGCCGATACTCTCCTGTCATTAGCATTATGCTGTAGCGTGATTGTGCTTACTCGCCTCGTGACAATTCCTGTGCCACCGATTGTCAGGCCGTTGCAATTGCTAAACTGATAGCCGCCTGTGCTTGTGTCT
>DASTET010000858.1:0-3272 GCA_035709445.1 Blastocatellia bacterium
TCGCTTCGGGATGAGAAGAGGCTAGAACCATTTTCCCACTTGCAAGCACATCGCCTGATTTCTCGCTCACGACCTCATAAGAATGTACTAAAGATGTCTTCCCAAATCTGCCGGCAATGACAGATTCGATTACCGATTTTGCCAGAAGGTATTCATCCTCCTCGCAGGCGCGGACCCAGTCGACAGAGAGGCTGACGCCCGTCCATCCCCATTGTTCCTGACTGGCCGCGGCAGCCGCCGTGGAAGCAGCGCCCAGGCTCACCGTCCACTCGGGCGCGTAGGAATCTCCGATCCTCTCGCCTCGACTGTTTCGAAGGTTGAGAAGATGCAACAGACCGGGAGCGAACCTCACAAGGGCCGCATCGCCTACAGAGAAGCGACCTGGCTGAACACGCTGAATAGAGAGCACTCGCGGGCGAGGCACCCTGAGTATTTCCGCGCTCATAACGCCGACGCCCCATTGCCGGATGGGCTTTTTGACACAAGCGCAATATAGCCGAGGGCCACGTTAGGATCATCAATCAAACGGGCACGATGTGATGGTTCGGTGACAGCAGTGGCGGTCAACGGAAAGAAATCCTCGATTATAATCTCAAGCCCGTCTCTTTGAAGCATCTCTTTAACCTCGCCGGGGTGTGAGAACAGATGGATATGATCGATACTCTCCATACGTATCGCTGCGCTCAGACAGAGCACGCCGCCCGGCTTCAGGAGCCGCCGCAACTCCCCTAACGCAAAGGCCGGGTCGTCCAGGTGCTCTAATACTTCGCAGCAGACGACGGCGTCCTGTGAGGCGTCTTCAACGGGGACCCGTCTTCGAAGATCGCCCTCAATGAGTTGATACCGTTCGGGCGCCACACTATGGTAATCCATCAGCCTTGCGGTCGTTTCTAACGACGCCGGGCTTATATCGAGCCCTGTCCCAGATGCTCCGGGCATTTCGAGCAGCATCTGAGTTAGATAGACTCCGGCCCCACAACCCGCATCCAATACCTTACCGGCCTTCTTTATTCGCGGCAGCACCTCGTTCTGAAAGAACGCCAGAAAGCCGATGTAGTTCGCCGAAAAGATGTATGAGTACATTAAGGCAGGCAGGTAATAACCTTTCATTTCGCCGCTGTCCTCATACAGCGTGTGCAGCACTGTCTCAAAATCCGTGGTTGCGTAAGCACGCTTTTCCAGGAACGCCTGCTGCCTCTTGATGTGTTCCAGGGAGAATCGAGTCCACGAATATACGGAGGCGAGAAACCTATCCGCATCTCCATCGCAAAGGTGGAGGATCTCCCGACATCGCGCCTCCCCATTCTCCCAGAACACACGGCCGTATGTCTGAATGAGCCCGCTCAGCATTCTCTTATATATCGGCCTGCTTTCAACCAGGTGCGCGCACACGCGCGCCATCAGCGGGTAAGATGTTTGATACTTTTTGAGGTCCATCTCCACTGCTCCCCGCGCATGTAAAAGTAGGGTTAACGGCGGCCCTCTTCGTATACTTTCTCGCTCGTCAAACGCCAGACCCGCTCGACGCTGAATAACTGCTCGATCTCCTCAGGAGAAAAGCCTATGCCGAATTCCTGTTCCAGCGCGATTACCATATTCACATGGTGAATGGAATCCCAGGTCTCAATCGTATCGGGCGTAGAGTCCAGCTTGATCTGTTCCGGGCTAATACTAAAGACATCGGCTAATACTTCCTTGATCCGCTCAAACGACAACTCGCCCATCAGCTTGAAGCTCCTTCGGATACAATCAACCGAATCCATTCCGGGCAGGCGATGCGCGCGGCGCTCGGCTCTACTGCCCACAAGGCCCTCTCGCCTTCTTCCTCCAACGGAAGGAAGCCGTGGCGGGCGTAGAAATCTTTTGCGACGCTATTCTTCTTTGTAGGCAAAAACCTTCCCTGCAACCGCTTCATGCCCATCGACCGCGCCCGTTCGACCAGGAAGTATAGCAAAGCAGTCTCTATCGTTCGACCGATGACCCGGCAGCTCAGGAGCAATGTATCGACCTCGCAAATACCACCAACTTCATGTGTGATGACCACACCCACCACGCCATTGTCGCCGAACCGGTCCGAGACACGCGCCGTAAAGACACGCCATTCGGGGCTCGCGGCCATATTGATGATCTGTTGCTCACTGTAGCGCCGGGTCGTCAGGTTGAACTGGTTCGTCTTCTGCGTAAGCTGAGCCGCGCGCTCTGTGGTCTCTTGTGCGACCTGACCGATCTCGACCACCTGCTCCAAAGAGCGATAAAAGTCTTCGAGAGAGACCGTCCCCTGTTTAAACTCCTCGCGCTCGCGCTGCTCGCTGTAGTAACGCTGACGCTGCTTATCCTCTTCCGACACGGCGAGCCGCTCAAAGACAGGGTTCGCAAGCAGTGCGTCTGCTATCCCGCCTTCGCCCTGCGGCGACTCGATGGTGTATATCTCAGGCAATGCGGTGCGGACCCGGTCGAGCTCTACGGGGTCGTCGTCGATGTAAGCGAAGGAATCTATGCCGATGTTAAGCTCACCAGCGATCTCGCGAAGGTTTTGGACTTTATCAAGCCAGTTGATACGCATCGCGGAAAAGTAGCGCGGTCTAAGCAGCACGTCCTGATGTTTTTCGAGCGCCTCTAAAGCGTCCGCCTCGTTGTTCTTGCTGCAAACTGCGAGCAGTATGCCGCGCCTGTAGAGATCGAGCATCGCCCGCTGCAAAGCGCGGCAGGTCGAGCCCGGATACTGCGGGCCGCACCTTATCCCCTCGATCCCATCCTCGCCAATCACCCCTCGCCAGATCGTATTATCAAGGTCCGTGACGAGCACCTTGCAGACCCTGCCGCTCAGCGGGTGTATATACCGCAGCCACTCTTTTACAAGGTATATCAGCTTGTCGCTGGCAACAGGCAATCGCATCGCCGCCCACTTTCGCTCGTCATGCCAGAGCCTTCGACCTTGTTGCGCAATAACGGCGTCGTAGTCGAGCACATAGACTCCGGGGAATTCTTTGCTCAAACTATAAAGCCCCGTGTTTATCCGGCGAATAGCCGCTACCTGCCCCGCGTCTTTATGGCTGTCGAGGACTCCCATGCTCGGCGTCTGAGGCTCTTCCAGATTATGGACTATGAGATGCGCGTCGCTGTGAGCGCGAAACGCCCGCACATAACTGCGAAAGCTCTCGCTCGCTCGCTCGACCTCAGCCCGGACCTCGCCCATGGAAAGGTCGGCGTAACGCTCCCACAGATCAGGAGCGATATCGCGGGTTTGAACGGCGAGGATGGTAATATCGGGA
>DASTET010000859.1:0-6448 GCA_035709445.1 Blastocatellia bacterium
TTTAAGCTCGGCGCTAGCAATTCGGTCTACAGGCGTGACGACCGTGTCATACGCTATCAGGTCAACGAAGTGACCGACAGCTTCAAAGACGTTATGGGCCTTTCGCTCGTCAGCGGGAGGTGGTTCGGCAAGGAAGACGACGGGGCGAACTTCGACCCGGTGGTGATCAACCGGCGGCTCGCGCGCGAGGCGTTCGGCACGGAAGAGGCCGTCGGCAAGGTGATCTCGCCGCCCGATGCCGGAAGGGAGAGCCGCGTGATAGGCGTGATCACCGACTTCCGCAAGAACGGCGAGCTGGCCGAGCTATACAATTATGTCTTCGAGCGCAAAGACCTGAGCGACGTGAAGCAGCGCCCGCCGCGAAACCTGCTTATGAAGATGCGCCCGGGCGTTACGGCGGAGTTTGAAGAGAGACTTGTAAATCGGCTGCAATCGATCGCGCGCGAATGGTCGTTCGAGGTAGACCCGCTGGCCGAGCTGCGCGCCACAAGGTTGAAATTGAGCCTCGCGCCGGTGAGCGCCGGGGGCCTGATCGCGGGCTTCCTGATCATCATGGTGGGGCTTGGGCTTACGGGCATCCTCTGGCAGAACGTGACGCAGAGGACGAAGGAGATAGGGCTGCGGCGGGCGAAGGGTGCGACGGCGGGCAACATCTATGCGCAGATACTGGGCGAGCTGCTGGTCATAACATCAATCGGGCTGCTGGCCGGAATAGCGGTCGTCGTTCAGTTCCCGCTGCTCGATCTGGTAGGATTTGCGAGCGGAAAAGTATTCTTCTACAGCGTGGTGATCTCCGTGCTCTTGATATACGGGCTGACGATCCTGTGCGGTCTCTATCCGAGCAGGCTTGCGACAAGGGTTCACCCGGCGAAGGCGCTCCATTACGAGTAACCATAGAGGAAACAGCAGGGTCACAGAGGAATAATCGAGTCCTCTGTGATCCTGCGGTGTCCTCTGTGGTTAAATGATCCGTCCCACTCCGCAGTATTTCGATTTAGTATGAAACATATGGCGGGCTCGACCAGTTATATAGCTGAGATGGTGCTTATCATCGACGACGACCCTTCGGTGACTGCGAGCCTGGCGCTGTTGTTAAAGCAGGCCGGGTATCGCTCCGATACTGCCTCATCGCCCGCCGAAGCAATCGAAAAGATCGCGAGCCAGACATTCGATCTCGTCATACAGGACATGAACTTCTCGCGCCGGACCACGGGCGAGGAAGGCATCGAGCTGCTCAAGCGGATCAAGTCCGAGCGGCCACAGCTCCCGGTCATACTGATAACCGCGTGGGGCTCGATACAGCTTGCGGTCGAGGGCATGCGGCTGGGCGCGTCCGATTTCGTGACAAAGCCCTGGACCCATCAGCAGCTACTCCAATCGGTCCGCACGGCGCTCGGGCTTGCGGCGGCCAACCGGTCTGCGCGAACTTCGGGCCGCTCGATCACTCGTGAAGAGATAGACTCGCTTTACGATTTTCACGACATCATCGGGCGCGACCCGAAGATATTGAAGATCCTCGACCTGATGGGCCGCGTCAGCGCGACCGACGCATCGGTGCTCATAACGGGCGAGAGCGGGACCGGCAAGGAGATGGTCGCCGGGGCGATACACCGGAACAGCCGCCGCCGAAACGCCCCCTTCGTCAAGGTCAATCTCGGCGGCATCTCTTCGACGCTTTTTGAAAGCGAGATGTTCGGCCACGTCAAGGGCGCTTTCACGGACGCGCGACAGGACCGCAAGGGCCGGTTCGAGATGGCGAGCGGCGGGACGATCTTCCTCGACGAGATCGGCGACCTCGACCCTAACTCGCAGGTCAAGCTGTTGCGCGTCCTTCAGGACCACACGTACGAAGTCCTCGGATCGAGCATAACCCGCTCGGTCGATGTGCGGGTGATATCGGCGACCAACAGGAACCTTTCCGAGATGGTAGAGCGCGGCTCGTTTCGCGAAGACCTGCTCTATCGCCTCAACCTCATAGCGATACATCTGCCTTCGCTCGGAGAGCGGGCGTCGGATATTCCGGAGCTTGCGAACCATTTTCTACAGGCGGTGGCGCGCGTCTATCGAAGAGAAGGTCTGAAGATAAGCGATCAGGCGCTCCGGTGGTTGCAGGGCATGCCGTGGCCTGGAAATATAAGGCAGTTGCGGCAACTGATCGAGCGGGCGATACTCGTCAGCGGGAAAGAGGTTCTCGAGATAGACGATTTCAGGCTGCCGATGGAGATGGACGCGGGCGAGGCGCGAAAGAGCCCGCTCCCCGAAGTAGGCTCTATGACGATGGAAGACATCGAGAAGGCGATGATCCTCAAATGCCTGAGCCATTATTCCGGCAACGTCAGCAGGGTCGCCGAATCGCTCGGACTGAGCCGAGCGGCGCTGTACCGCCGGTTTGAAAAATACGGAATTAAGGTGTGAAGTCAGAATTCAGAAGCCAGAAGCCGGAAGTCAGAAGCCAGTCGGCGGCAGATTCTGATTTCATCGACTCGGCAATAATCGAGAAATGATGCGAAAGATTCTGGCTTCCGGCTTCTGAATTCTGGCTTCTTTAATATGACTCTACGCCTCAAGTTCATCCTGTATCTGGTCCTGATCCATCTTCTGTTTGCGGCAGTGGCCGTCTACCTGCTCTTACAGGATCGCTGGTGGCTGCTGGCGGTCGAGGCGGTGTTTATAATATCGCTCGCCACGGGGCTCAGGCTCATACGAGACCTGTTCGGCACGATAGGGCTTATACAGACCGGCGCGCAGTTCATCAACGATGGTGACTTCACCGCGAGGTTTCGCGAGGTCGGCCAGAAGGAGATGGACCAGCTCATCCACATATACAACCGCATGATAGATCATCTGCGCGAAGAGCGGACCCGACTCCAGGAGCAGCATTACTTTCTCGACAGAGTGCTGACCGCCTCTCCTTCCGGGATCGTGACGCTCGACTTCGACGACCGCATCGCGACAGTCAACCCGGCGGCTGAGAGGATGCTACAGGCGGAGGCCGCTGATCTCATCGGCAGGAAGCTGGCGGAGCTTGATTCGGCGTTCGCGCTTGAGATGGACGCGCTCAAAGTGGGCGAGTCGCGGGTGATCCCGCTGATGGGCCGCCGCCGGGTCCGATGCCAGAAGTCGCATTTTCTCGATCGCGGGTTCCCGCGCAGCTTCATACTGATGGAGGAACTCACGGAAGAGCTGAGGCAATCGGAGAAATCGGCATACGAGAAGCTCATAAGGATGATGAGCCACGAAGTAAACAACTCGGTCGGGTCTGCAAACTCGCTGCTCCATTCGTGCCTGCATTACAGAGACCAGCTCGACGAAGAAGACCGCAAGGATTTTGTGACCGCGCTCGGCGTAGTCATATCGAGGACCGAGCAGCTCAACCGGTTTATGCGCAGCTTCGCCGATGTGGTGCGGCTCCCGCAGCCGAGACCGCACCCCTGCAATGTCGAAGAGCTGCTCGAAGAGATACACATCCTGATGCGGGCCGAGCTTGCGCGGCGGAACATAGAGTGGGTATGGGAGATAGAGTCGCATCTCGGTCCGGTGATGATGGACCGCGCGCAGATAGAGCAGGCGCTCGTCAACATAGTGAAGAACTCAATAGAGGCTATAGGCGAAAATGGAAAGATCGGCATTCGCCTGGGCAGGCGCGGCGGCAGGGCCTTCTTAACCGTCGAAGACACCGGATGCGGCATCAGCCCCGAAGTTCGCCTTCAACTCTTCACTCCGTTTTTCAGCACGAAGGAGAACGGGCAGGGGATAGGGCTGACGCTGGTGCAGGAGATACTCGACCGTCATGGTTTCGAGTTCTCGCTCGAAGCCGTGGCTGGCGGGCCTACAGAGTTCACTATATATTTCGGCAATGATCAGCGGCCCGTCTCTCTTGAAGTCGGGCCTCGCTTCCTTACAGGTTGAAAGCCCTCACAAGAAATGCGGCCCTCTGCTTTCCGAATAGCATATAGCCAGCCTGATCGCCTGCCATTATAATAGCCCTGGCCCTCATCTGATATTTCGGGGGAAGGTATGAGCAGCGAATACTTTCTCAGGAAGAACGTGCTTAAACGCCCCGGCGACAAGAACGCCTGGCTGGACCTGGCCTGGCACTATAGTGATAAAGCAGACGCCTTCGCTTCATACGAAGGCGACGCTGAGTATAGCCCGCCGGACCCGAGACCTTATTACGAGAAGGCGCTCGAATGTTTCAACAAGGCTGTGGCAGCCTTCTTCTTCGTGTGAGACCGGCGACGATCAAGCCGAGTCTGAAAGGGATGGATGCTTTATGCCGCTAAGATATGGCTTTGAGGATAACCTGCTGCACATTACGGGTGAGGACATGTTCACGTTCGAGGAGCTCGAACAGTTGTTCTCAGCCGCCCTTGCCGACCCTCGTTTCGTAAAGGGCATGCGGATGCTGATTGACGCGCGCGATCTGAGGAGTAATCCGAAGCTGGAAGAGCTGCGAAAGCGGGCAGAGTTATTCGCATCGCTCAAGGAGCATTTCACGCCGGGCTATGCGCTGGTTGTAACCGACACCTTGTATTACGGATTGGGGAGAATGTTTCAGGTGTTTGCGCAAACAGAAGGAGTCGAGGTTAAAATCTTCAACGACATCGATGAGGCGCGGCGGTACCTGGCCGGTGATGCTGAAGTATGATCACCGGCATCTGCGCATCCGCTGCAATTGCCCCGGGTCCTCTATATCGCGAATGCAGATTCCCTGAGTTTCGGGTACTGCTCGATCAACGACTCGGGGGCCGCGACCTTCTCCCCTTTCAACTGTGACTTTATCTCTAAAGCGTTCGCCGCCGCCTTCCCCTGAAAATGGTTGTTCGTGATTACGTATGTCTCTGCGGCGCTCTCTGCTACCGCCTTGATATTCTCCAGCCAGGGCTGAAGCTCCTGCGTCGTGTAGAGATAATCGTACCGCTCTGCCGCATCCGATGTCTCGCTGAACCAGTTTTCGTAGTTGCGCCCGTGCAGCCGCACATACCCTACCTTCGATGTGGTCCTCGCCGAAGGCTCTATCGAGCGGGCAAACAGGGGCTGATCTATATTGCAGAACCCCACATCGCGGCTCTCCAGCGATTTATAGACCGAAGGCTTGTTCCACGACCCGTGCCTGACTTCCAGGACCAGGGGATAGTCCTTGAAACGGTCCAGCAATCCGGCCAGATAATCCCTCGACTCCTGATCGTTCTTGAACGACCACGGAAACTGCACAAGCACTGCGCCGAGCCGTTCAGCTTCGAGCAGCGGAGAGACCCCTTTCCTGTACGCCTCTTCATCTTCGGCGGCAGCTTTGCCCCGCTCGTGTGTGAATACTCTGTAGAGCTTCGCGGTGAACTTGAAATCCGCGTTGTGCGCGACGCGACGCGCCCAGGACTTTGCCGCAGAAGGCGCGGGAGGGCGGTAGAAGGTGCTGTTGATCTCTATGGTGTCGAAGAACTGCGAGAGGTAAGCGAGCTGATCGAACTTCCCCCCGGCTTTCGCCGGATATACTATCCCTTTCCAATCTTCGTATGACCATCCGGCTGGCCCGACTCGTACCCTGCTTTCCATACTGCTTTCTCCTTCGGACAAGTTTCGCTTGACAATTTTCGATTATTTTCGATCATGTTCTATATATTTTCAAGGAGGCTGAAAATGGCTATCACCCCCCGCCAGAGAGAAGTATTCGATTTCATCCACCGCTTTGTCGAGGCGCAAGGCTTCGCCCCGACCATCGCCGAGATTCAATCCCACTTCCGCCTCAAGTCTCCTTCGACGGTCCACCATATGCTCCTGGCGCTGGAGCGCGAGGGGAAGATTCAGCGCATCCCTAACGCAAGCCGGGGCATAGAGGTCGTCAAAGCCGACCCGGGCGACGATTCGTGCGAGATACCTATGCTCGGCGTGATCGCCGCCGGTCGTCCGGTTGAAGCGATTCTAAACAACGAGACCATCACGGTCCCCCGCGACATGCTGGGCAAGGGGAGGACCTTCGCCCTTCGCGTCAGAGGTGATTCCATGATAGGCGAAGGCATACTCGACGGCGACGCCATCATTGTCGAATCGAGTCAGACGGCAAAAAACGGCCAGACCGTGGTGGCGCTCCTCGACGGCAGCGAAGCGACGGTCAAGCGGTTCTACCAGGAGCGGGGTCAGGTGAGGCTTGAGGCCGCCAACCCTCGTTATAAGCCGATCATCATCAAACCGCCCGACCGCTTGCAGATTCAGGCCATAGTCATAGCGATCTTTCGCAGGTATGAGCATTGAGGTGGTCTCTTATGTATTCCAGAACGCTGCCCATCGGCATGGCTCAATCGGTGGCATTCGCTTCGCTCGCCCCTGCGCGCAGAGTGCTGCTCTGCGGGCCGGGCGGTTACAGTCTGGCTAATTATCTCATCGCCCGCGCGGCCTGCGAAAGAAGGCAGGTGAGACTGATCTGCGGGGACAATCGGTTTGACCCGTATGC
>DASTET010000860.1:0-2802 GCA_035709445.1 Blastocatellia bacterium
CAAATATATCAACTGAAAGCAGCAATTGAGGTGCCTCCTCAATTCCTGAAGTGAGCGGAATGGTAGAGGGCGAGATGCTGGATGTGCAGATATCTCGTCCTCATTTTTTTTCCTGGTTACTAGCTTAATAACCCCATCACCTCGCATGAGCCACGATTTAGTATGAGCGGACATGATGAAATTCTTGACCTGCTCTAAAACGCTCGTGTAATATCGGAGCAGGTTGAGGGCTTCTGCAAAGTTAGTGGATGGCCTGTTAATTTTTTACCAACGCTAACGAAAAGGGGGCCGGGTATAGTGCCGGTTAGAGCGATGCCCCACATGAGTCGGGGATGCAAACACCGGAACTCAGGTCACCCACCTGTGTAATGCAGGTTCAAAATTGACAGGCCACACGGCTGAGCGGTTGCCCTCGCTGCCTTTAAACCGCCAATCGGGCCATCCCCTGGCAGACCGCCAGCGCAATTTTGATGAGGTTAGTCTTTTGCTTTCTTGTATGTTTTAATAACGTTTGCACTAATAACCGGAGGAGAGATGAAGGTAATCATCATAGGGGATGTTGTAGGGCGACCGGGAAGGGAGCTCCTCTCCAGGTTTCTCAAGAGCTTGAAAGTGAAGCACGAGGCAGAGTTCGTAGTTGCCAATGTGGAGAATGCCGCCGGTGGGGCAGGCGTCATCCCCCGCGTCGGCGAAGAGATACTGGCCGCAGACGTCGATGTGATGACGTCGGGTAACCACATTTACGATAAGAAGGAAGTCTTCAGGTACATAGAGAACGAGACACGCCTGTTGCGACCTGCCAATTACGCGCCAGAGACACCCGGACGCGGGTTATGGCTCGGATCGTCTGCATCGGGGACCCCTGTTGCCGTAATAAATGTGCAGGGGCGTGTCTTTATGCCCGCGACCGAGTGTCCTTTCAGGACCGCAGACCGCCTGATAGCGGAAGTAAAGAGCAGAGCGGCGGTCATTATCGTAGACCATCACGCAGAAGCGACTTCAGAGAAATGGGCGCTTGGTCGCTATCTCGACGGCAGGGTATCGGTGGTCGTCGGCACGCACACTCACGTACAGACTGCGGACGAACAGATACTCCCCGGCGGCACCGCTTATATAACCGACCTGGGGATGACCGGACCACACGACGGGATCATCGGCGTAGAATCGGAGCCTGTATTGACTCGCTTCCTTCGCGGCTTGCCGTCACGATTCGAGACGGCAACGGGTAATGCGATCCTGCATGGAGTGGTTGTCGAGATCGATGAGAGATCGGGAAGAGCCGTCAGCATCGAAAGGATCAAGGTGAGCGAGCACGACTAATTCGGGCTGGGAGCAAGGATGTCTGATCCTTCAATCCTGCTCCCAGTTTAACCTTTAAGATACTCGCCTATCCGAGCGACGCTTCAATCGCCGCCTCCAGCGTCTCAACCGCAAAGCGGACCTGATCGCGGTCGACTATAAGGGGTGGAGAGAAGCGTATGGCCGATTCTCCCGCGCCCTGAATCACAAGGCCCCTTTTGAAACACTCTTCGACGACATTGTCTCTGAGGGCCGGCCAGGGCTCGTATATCTCCGTATCCTTAGCAAACTCGACGCCGATCATAAGCCCCAGTCCGCGCAGGTCCACGACGCAATCATATTTATTCTGCGTCTCCTTCAACAGGTCGAGCATATACTTCCCGACCTCTCGGCAGTTATCGAGGACGCCGCCTTCGAGTATCTCGATAGTCTTCAGCGATGCCGCTATGGCGACAGGGTTTCCCCCAAATGTGGACGCATGCGCCCCGACGTGCCAGCGCATCAGATCGTCGCGAGTGAGTGTGACGCCTAGAGGGAGCCCCCCGCCAATCGCCTTTGCCATACACATGATGTCGGGCACAACCCCGAAATGCTCTATTGCCCACATCCTTCCCGTCCTGCCCATACCCGATTGGACCTCATCGACAATAAGCAGAATCCCGTGTTTATCGCATATCCGCCTGAGCTCGGGGAAAAAATCGGGGGAAGGAACCACATACCCGCCCTCGCCCTGAACAGGCTCTACCACGATTGCCGCGCAGTCTTCGGGCGGAACGGTCGTTCTAAAGATCGTATCTTCTATATAACGGGCGACCCTCTGGCCGATGGTCTCGCCGCTGCGCCGCTCAAGAGGGAATCGTATCGGACCTGCATATGGCACATGGGTCACATCGAGCGCCTGAGCGCCGAACCCGCGACGCTGGGCGGAACGCGACGCTGTTAGCGAGAGGGTGCCGAACGTTCGGCCATGAAATGCTCCGCGAAAGGCTATGAATTTATCGCGCCCCGTGGAATAGACCGCGGCTTTTAATGCCGCCTCCATGGCTTCTGCGCCAGAGTTGCCATAATGGACCCTCTTTGCAAAATCTCCGGGTGTTATCTCTATGAGTTTTTCGGCCAGCTCGGTCTGATGCGGGTAGTAGTAATCGGTACCGGAGATATGCGTGTATTCAAGGGCCTGTCGGTGAATAACCTCCGCAATCTCCGGGTGCGCGTGACCGAGCGCGGCGACAGCCACTCCTGCGTTGAAGTCGAGAAAGACATTTCCGTCGACATCTTCGATCATCGCGCCGTACCCTCGTCGGGCCACGAGAGGATAGCTCCGCGTGTAGCTCGGCGAGATCAATCGAGAATCTTTTTGCAACAGCTCCGTGGCCTTCGGGCCCGGAAGCTCGGTCCTTATCTGAGGTAGTTTTATTTCCGTCAAAGTCTGCATAAGGCCTCCATATGGATTGTTCAGGACAAGGGGCGATAAATAGAATCGTCTCGGTGAACCGAGTTAAA
>DASTET010000861.1:0-2161 GCA_035709445.1 Blastocatellia bacterium
TGTCTGCACTCGACGATGTTTGAGAGCGGCGTATCGACGGGCATGAAGATGAATGCTTCCATGCCGGCCTTTGCTGCATAGGCGGCGAGCGCGCCCGCGGCATTGCCCGCAGATGGGACGGCCAGCTTCTTTATGCCAAGCTCTTTTGCCATCGAAACGGCGACGGCCATTCCCCGCGCCTTGAACGACGCCGTGGGGTTTAGCGATTCATCCTTTATATACAGCTCAGCCATTCCAAGACCTGAGCCAAGACGGTCGGCCTTGATAAGGGGTGTCATACCCTCGCCGAGCGAAAGCCGATTCTCCGCTTGTTCAACCGGCAGCACTTCTCGATACCGCCAGAGGCTTGGCTCACGCCCTGTAAGCGACTCGCGCGTGAGGGTAGCCGAAGCGCGGTCCAGGTCATAAGAGACCATCAATGGCTTGCCGCACTCGCACAGATTATAGATCCTGCCGCGCTCGTACTCTTTGCCGCAGGAAGAGCAGTAAAGATGGGTAACATTCATATAGAGGTCACTCCTCGCCTGATGAAGCCGAGGAGTATAACCGGGCAGTGCTTGCGCATCAACTTGTCCGCGAATTTGTCGAGTGCTAGAGTCTTTCTCTGACTTGAAAGGAGACGATTTATGCCAAACCGCAAAGCAATTATCGAGACGAACAAGGGGCAGTTTACAGTCGAGCTGTATGAGGACAAGGCCCCGATAACATCCGGCAATTTTATCGACCTTGTAAAGCGCGGGTTTTATGACGGTCTGAAGTTCCACCGTTACGAGCCAGGCTTCGTCATTCAGGGAGGCGACCCTTACGGCAACGGCACGGGCGGATTTACAGACCCGGCGACGGGCCGCGAAAGGACTATAAACCTTGAAGTGACCCCTGAGTTGAAGCACGGCCCGGCGGGAGCCGTGGCCATGGCCCGTAGCCAGAACCCCAACAGCGCGTCGAGCCAGTTCTATATCACGCTAGGCGAAGCCGCATTCCTCGATATGCAGTATGCCGTCTTCGGGCGCGTGACGGATGGGATGGATGTGGTTAAACAGCTACGCGCGGGCGATGGTATGAACAGCGTGAAGCTGGCCGAGGAATAAAGCAGGCTGTTTCGTTTCAAGGGATCACCACGATGCGGCCTGTTATCTGCCCCTGTCGCATCTGGTCGAATATCTGGTTGATCTGGTCGAGCGGTCGGGTCTCGACCTCACAGTGAATTCTGCCTGCCGCTGCAAGCTCAAGCACTTCGCGCAGGTCTTCTCTCGTCCCGGTCGCCGAGGCGACTACCTTTACTTCGCGCCACGATATGGCCGGGAATGAGAGGTTTTCTGCGGGCATCCCGACAACGACAAGCGTGCCCGAAGCTCTCACCGCATAAAAGGCCGTGTCGTATGCCGCCTTCGCGCCCGATGTGACGACGGCCGTGTGCGCCCCTCCCATCGACCGAAATTCTTTGATCACGTTATCCCTTGCGGCATTGAATGTTCGTTTGGCGCCGAGCGTGCGAGCGAATTCGAGCTTCTCGTCGCTTATATCGACCGCCGTAACGTCTCCGCCGAATATGCAGGCTATTTGGACTGCGAGATGCCCTAGCCCCCCTACGCCGAAGACCGCCACGCGATCACCCTGATTTACCCCTGCGTTCTTTATCGCGCGATAGACCGTCAGCCCGGCGCAAAAGAGAGGGGCAGCCTGCTCCGCGCTCAGCCGGTCGGGGACCCTCGTGGCATGCGAGGCTTTCGCCTTTATGTATTCGGCGAAGCCTCCATCGACCATCGCTCCCGTTATCACCTGAGCGGTACACAGGTTCTCGCGACCTTCTCTGCACATCTCGCACTCGCCGCATGACCAGTGAATCCAGGGCACGCCCACGCGGTCGCCTGCGCGGAGGTCTTTAACCGCTTCGCCCGTTTCGACGACCCTTCCTACTACTTCGTGGCCGGGTATGAGCGGTTTTTTGAACCTTTTCAGCAGAGGCGTCCAATCGCCTTCGGCGATGTGAAGATCGGAGTGGCATACTCCGCACGCCTCCACCTTTATCAATACCTCATCCGGGCCGGGCGTCGGCGTTGCAGTATCCTCGATCCTTAGAGGCTCTTTAAACTCGTGTATTACGGCTGCTTTCATCTATACGCTCCGAGGGTGATATCGTACGAATAAGGATGATGCCGTC
>DASTET010000862.1:0-3466 GCA_035709445.1 Blastocatellia bacterium
CGAGCGAGGACATGCGCCGCGAATACCTTACAAAGAAAGCTTGCGCCGCCTACTGCACCATCGCCTGTGTGCATCAGGTGGCGACGTTCGACTTCTGGCGAGACCCCCAGAGCTTTGGCGCGGGCGGCTCCAACCGCAGGCGGCCCGTCCAGATACGACAGATCAGCCAGCCGCTCCAGCCGAGCCGGGCAGATGAAGAGTAAGAAGCCAGGATTCAGAAGCCGGAATTCAGAAGCCAGAAGCCAGAATCTCCCGCGTAGTGTCTCGATTATTGCCGAGTGGCTGAAGTCAGAATCCTTCGCAACTATCTTCTGGCTTCTGGCTTCTGGCTTCTGGCTTCTTCCCTGAATGGTGTGACGCCCGTCACAGATTCGCAGCTCGACAAAGCCCTATATTCAAACAGGGTGAACTTATGAGCAGCGTTATTGTAGTTCAGGAATGGGATGCCGATGATTTCCACCGGCGAGTGATGGAGATGGAGGCGAAGGGCTACACCGCCAGACAGGAAAGTTATCGTATAACGGCGGAGATGCACCCTGAGACAGGCCAGATCGTGCATCTGCATACGATAGAGATGTCGAAGCCCGAAAAGGGCGACGGTTGATGGCCGACGCCCCTCACTCAGAGTCTTTTGACGTAGCAGCAGGCCCTCGCCTTTTTAACGATTCACTGATTATCCCGGCCATTTGATCGTGCGTATAAGATTGAGATTTGCCCTGTCCGATTAATTGAAAGCTCCGGGCCGCGGCAAGCACATCTTCGATTCGAAAATCCTCGTCGTGGCGAGATGCTCTCGCCTGTCCATTGACATCTATCGTGCACTCGTGGCCTGAATCGGGGTCGGAGAATCTGATCCCTATGCGGTTCTCAATGGCGTAGCGCCTCAAGTCGAGCAGCTTTATATTCATACCGGTCTCCGATCATACATTGTAGCAGCGCGGCGATTCTTTTTCTGCGGGTTTGAATTTTCGACCGCAGCCGCTACAATTCTTCGTTCGCGCCGAAGGGACGCTGGCGCATTTACTGAACAAGAGGAGATTATATGGCAGAATCACGTAGCGCACGAGTAACTTTCAAAGGCAACCCGGTACCTCTAGCGGGCTCGGAGATAAAGCCCGGCGATAAGGCCCCTGATTTTACCGCCGTCGATACAAGCCTCCAGCCGGTGCGGCTGAGCGATGCGAAAGGCAAGGTTATCATACTAAGCTCGGTTCCTTCGGTCGATACGCCCGTATGCGATACGGAGACCCGCCGGTTTAATAAAGAGGCGTCGAGCCTGGACGGGGACATAGAGGTCTGGACCATAAGCATGGACCTGCCCTTCGCGCAGAAGCGCTGGTGCGCTGCGGCGGGCATAGACCGAGTAAAGGTAGTATCGGATTTTCGCGACCGCTCATTCGGACCGGCCTACGGCGTGCAGATCGCGGAGGGTCCGCTCGCGGGCGTGAACGCGCGGGCCGTATTCGTAGTAGGCCGCGACGGCACGGTCAGACACGTCGAGTATGTCAGTGAGATCGCAAGCGAGCCCGATTATGACGCGGCGCTCGGCGCAGCCAGAGAAGCTGCAAAGGCTTAAAAGTCCAAAGAAGGGAGGGGATCGTTTCCATTTTCCATTTTTCATTGATCGAGCCAATACTTCCGCAAAATGACAAATGATAAATGATAAATGGAAAATGAAAACGATCCTCTCTACCCCTTTATCCTTTTTCCGGCTTGTGCTATAACAGCGTGGCTTTACTCCACGCAGGTTTAACCAGATTACCCAGATGTTAACCGTCACTCACGGAGGCGAACGAGGTGCAGGCGCAGCGGCTCAATCTGATGCTGGATTCTGTAAGTCGGCTGGTGCGTCGCGGCGCGATGTCGAACGCCTTGAATCTGCTCGCCAAGCTCCGCCCTGTTGACATAGCTCAGATACTCAGCCAGCTTCCGCAACACGAATCCGAGACGCTTTTTGATGCGCTGGTGCGCCGCGACCTTGCGCGCGCGGCTGAAGCCGTCTCTGAGATGGAGACCGCCCGCGCGGTCGCGCTGCTTACGACCCTTGGCCGCGACGATATATCCCGGCTGCTTCAAGAGCTGCCGTCGGATGACGCGGCGCTGCTCGTGGCCGAGATGCCGGAACAGCTTCGCGAAGAGCTGTTAGACACTATGAAGGTCGAGCATTCGACCGACGTGCAGGAGCTTCTGGGTTTCGCCGACGAGACGGCCGGGCGCATAATGACGCCCGACTACTTCGCGCTCGAAGAAGAGGTGACCGTCTCTGAGGCCATCACCGCCCTCCAGCGTCGCAGCGAAGAGTTCGAGATGGCCTTCTATCTCTACGTCGTAGACTCGCGCAATCACCTTCTAGGAGTGGTGAGCCTCCGCCAATTGCTGCTGAACCCGCCTTCGACCCCGCTCAGAAAGATCATGATAAGCGATGTCATAAAGGTGACGACCGACACCGACCAGGAAGAGGTCGCGCGGATGGTGGCCACGTACAATCTGCTCGCCGTGCCTGTCGTAGACCAGGAGAACAAGCTGGCGGGCATCATAACTGTTGACGATATTATCGACGTAATGAGAGAAGAGGCCACCGAAGACATCTACGCTCTTGCCGGGGTGGATGCGGACGACCGGGCCATGGGCTCGTCGTTAAACTCGGTGCGGCGACGCCTGCCCTGGCTGCTGCTCTCGCTCGGCGCGGCGCTTATCGCGGTCGCCATTTTGCAGTACTACCTTGAGATCATCCGCCGGGATTTATGGCTTGCCGTGCTGATACCGGTCGTGGCGGCGATGGGCAGTAACGCGGCGACTCAGACAATGACGGTTGTGGTGCGAGGCATAGGGCTCGGCGAGGTCGGCGTCGAGACCAGCCCGCGAGTCGTGCTCAAAGAATCGCTGGTCGGGTTGATAAACGGGGTCGTAGTCGGTCTAATAACCTTCCTCATCATCTCCGCCTGGTTCAGATGGGACCTTGCATTGATACTCGGCCTCACGATGGTGTTGAGCCTGCTTATAGCGGGAATGCTCGGCTCGCTTATTCCTGTGGCGTTGAAGCGCTACAGAGTCGACCCGGCGCTTGCTTCGTCGGTCTTTGTCGTGACTATGACCGATGTGATAACGTTTTTTGTCTACCTGGGCATTGCCAGTCTCTTGCTCCGGTATCTGAGGCCCTAGCGCCTCCTGAGTTATGTTCGACCAAACGGGTGAAGAAAAGCACGACCCGGATAAGCCTCCTTCGCTCTGGCAGCGGATCAAGGTCCCGGTCATCGGATCGATAGCGGCCCTCGCGCTCGGCTTCGTGCTTGTCAACGCATTCACATACGTCCAGTACGGCGGCACGCTGTTCGATTCCATGTTCGAGCGCGAGCAGAGCACAAGCCCGGACGCGGGCAAGTTCGCCTATGATAAGGGGACAAAGTATTACATCGGGATAATAAAGGGGGAAGGGAATTCGCCGAGGCGAGGCAGGGTCTATTAC
>DASTET010000863.1:0-5464 GCA_035709445.1 Blastocatellia bacterium
TTTGATCGCGGGCTTGAAGACATCTTTGCCGTGCAGGACGAGATAGGTTGCAGCGTGGCGGCCAATCTCAGACTGGCGCTATGCGGAGAAGGGGCATCGCAATTCGCGAGGAGCTACACGGATAATCTCGATGCCTACGACGCGCTACTCAAGGCGCGATATTTTTATAACAAGAGGACGCCGGAAGGGCTGAGGAAGGCGATTGAGTATTGCCAGCAATCGATCAAGCTGGACCCGAGCTATGCTCCGGCCTATGCCGGGCTGGCAGGAAGTTATCTCATGGGCATATGGTACATACCGCTCGACCCGAAGGAAGGGGTTGCGAAAGCCCGGGCGGCGGCGGCCCGGGCGCTAGAGATTGACGATACTTATGCCGAAGCGCACGGGGTTATGGCGAGCATTCTCGGTTATGAATGGGATTGGGAGGGAAGCAGAAAGGAATGGAAGCGGGTATTTGAGCTTAATCCTGCCTTCAGCGAATACGGCTACGCTTATACGCTTTTGCAAGAAAACAGGCCCGACGAAGCCGTACAGTGGATCAAGCAGGCGCAGGAGCTTGACCCGCTCTCGCTTCTTATCAGCGCGAATACAGGACAGATCCTGTACTATGTGCGCAGGTACGATGAGGCGATAGACCAGCTAAAGAAGGTTATAGAGCTTGACTCTAACTATGCTATGGCCCATACGCACCTCGGCCATGTATATATCGAGAAGCGAATGTACGATGAGGCTATCGAGGAATTTCAGAAAGCCATAGCCCTCACAGATCGAAACTCTGAGCTTGTGGCGAATCTCGGATACGCTTACGCCGCTGCGGGAAGGCGCGGCGAGGCGCAGGAGGCGCTCGGCGAATTGCTAATGTTTTCAAAGCGAGCTTTTGTCTCCCCTTATCTTATCGCGCGCATCTATGCAGGGCTTGGAGAGACAGACCGGGCATTCGAGATGCTTGAGGAGGCCTATAGTAAGCGGGATTCTCATATCGTCGACCTTTCGTATGATCCCGCGCTCGACCCGCTTCGTGAGCTCCCCCGTTATACAGATCTGCTCAGGCTCGTGGGTCTTCCTGAGCGGAGGTAGCCTCCACAAATTCCGCTACCGCCCGCTCAAGCTCGTCGAGCTTGTCTTCGAAAAAGTGGCCCGTTCCTTCGATTATCTTTAGCCGTTTTGGCTCGCCGAGCGCGGCCACGAATCGTTCGAGATCGGCAGGCGTGCCGAACTCGTCAAGCTCGCCCTGTACGAAGAGTTTCGGTTGAGCGCAGGTCTGGACCCGGTCGAAATCGTACTTCGATACGGGGACGCCGACTCCTATCAGCGCGCGAATCCTCTCGTCCTCGCAGGCCGCGCGAAGCATGACCGCCGATCCGAACGAGAAGCCCGCAAGCCATATCTCTGCTTCAGGGTATCGCTCTTCGACAAACTTGATGGCGGCCCGCAGATCGTCCTGCTCGCCTCGCCCACGGTCGTGCTCTCCCTGGCTCTGGCCCGCGCCCCTGAAGTTGAACCTGAGCACCGCAAACCCGGCCTTTTGGAATGCTTTCGCAATCCGGTAGACGACCTTGTTGTGCATGGTGCCGCCAAAGAGCGGATGCGGATGGCACACGATTGCCGCGCGGGTCACCTCGCCCGAAGGCTCTTTCAGGATCGCTTCTATTTTGCCCGCTGGCCCTTCAAAAAAAGTATTCCCGGTCAGGTCCATAATTGTCGCCCTCTGAAGATCTCTGCTTGAATCCTATCACGGAGGCTATCGTCGCGCGAGTTTGCATAGAGGTTGCATGCGTGTTAGATTCTCGACACTTCTATAATCCTGGAGAGATTCGATGAGAAGAGTCTTGCACCTGATATCGATACTCGCGTTCGTTTTAGCTCAGGTAGTCCCGTCGTTTTCGCCGCCCCTTGCGGCAGGCGACCCCGACTGGAATCGGGCGGGCACGGAAGCGGTCGAGCTTCTTGCCGAGTATCTGCGGATAGATACGACCAACCCGCCGGGCAATGAGATACGCGCGGCAGATTTTTTCGCCCGCCTTCTTAAAAAGGAGGGTATAGAGTACGAGATATTCGAATCTGCGCCGGGCCGAGGGAATCTCTACGCGCGGCTTCGCGGGAACGGTCGCAAGCGCCCTCTTATACTTTTGAACCATACGGATGTGGTTGCGGCTGAGAGATCATTCTGGACCACAGACCCTTTCAGCGGCCAGATACGCGACGGCTATCTTTACGGCCGGGGCGCGCTCGATATGAAAAGCCTCGGCGCAGTGCAGTTGATGGTTATGTTGCTCTTAAAGCAGTCAGGCGTTTCGCTCGACCGTGACCTGATCTTTCTTGCCACCGCGGACGAAGAGGCCGGAGGCCGCCAGGGCGCGGGATGGTTCGTTCGCAATAAGGCCGATCTGATAAGCGATGCAGAGTTCCTGATCAACGAGGGGAGCAGCAATCTCGTCTTCGGGGACCGTGTGGTCTACTACGGGATAGGCACGACTGAGAAGACGCCTGCCTGGCTGAAGCTCACCGTAAAGGGGACGGCGGGACACGGCAGCATCCCTCAAAGCAATTCCGCCCCATCGCGCCTTATTCGCGCCCTCGGAAAGCTCGAAGCCTACGAGACGCCGCTGAAGGTCACACCGGCAGTGGCGCGCTACTTCAAATCGCTTGCCGATATTCAGCCCGACCCCGAATTGAAGAGAGCATATTCGGATATCGCGGCTGCCTTACGCGACTCGAAGCTGAGAACCCTCGTTATGTCGAGGGCCGAGAACTCTGCGATGCTTCGCAACACCATTCAGCCTACGGTCGTCAGCATCGGCAGCAAGACGAATGTCATAGCGCCCATCGCAACTGCGGAGATCGATTGCCGCCTGCTCCCCGGCGAGCGCCCTGAAGACTTTGTGGCCGAGATAAAGCGCGTCATAGACGATCCGGGGATCGAGGTTGAAACGCTGCTCGCTTTCGGGGCTACCGAATCGCCCGTCGATACCGATCTGTACAGAGCGATAACAGGAGTGGTTCGAGCCGAAGACCCTGGCGCGCGATTCGTCCCGACAGTCCTTGCAGGCTTTACCGACAGCCACTTCTTTCGGGAGCTTGGCATAGTCTGTTACGGGTTCTCGCCCTTCCTGATCCCGGTGAGCGATTTCTCTGGTGTTCACGGCAATGACGAGCGGATACCGGTCGAAAGCGTAAAGAACGGAACGAGGCTGCTGTATCAGATAGTCCGCGCGCTCGCCAGCCCGCAGCCTTGAATATGTGAGGTTCAGCTATGAAGACTCTGCTATTGCTCCGCCATGCAAAATCGAGCTGGGATGATGCGTCGCTCAGAGACTTCGACAGACCGCTTGCCCCGCGTGGCAAAAAGGATGCGCCGCGCATGGGGAAGGCCCTGAAGGAGCGCGGCCCGCTGCCGGACTACATACTCAGCTCGCCTGCCGCTCGCGCTCAGGCGACGACAGAAGCATTTATCGAAGCTGCCGGGCTTGAAATCGAGCCGCAGTTTGAAGAGGGAATATATGATGCTTCATCCGCGCAGTTGATGAAGATTGTCCGCTCGATACCCGACACAAGCTCGTGCGCTTTGATGGTGGGCCATAATCCCGGTTTCGAAGAGACGCTCGCGCGGCTTACGGGCAAGCACGAACGCATGCCGACTGCCGCGCTCGCCTGTATAGAGCTTAAAGTCGATGGATGGGAAGATGTAGAAGACGGAGCGGGCAGCCTCGTATGGCTTGTTGCCCCGAAAGAGCTTTAGTCCTGTCCAGTCGCCGTGTCGTTCAGGCCGACGATCTCATATAAAGTGTGCTCGCCGCTTTTGCCCGGCACCGAGACGCGGATGGTCTTTCCCACGCGAGCGTGATCTTTCACCTCTTCGTAAGCAGCTTCGGAGATCAGCAGGGCGGTATCCGCTTTCTTGTTGGCCGATTCGATGCGGCTTGCAAAGTTCACGGCATCCCCGATTGCGGTCACGCGCTTGCTCTCGTCGTGGCCGATAGCGCCCACGACTACGTCTCCGTAGTGGACGCCTATGCCTATGCGTAAACTCCTGGTGTAGATGTTCTCCAGATAGGGTCGGAGGCGCTCGACTGCTGCGAGCATGTCCAGCCCCGCGCGAACGGCTCGAATCGCCGCGTCCTCCGGGTCTTCTACGCCGAACAACGCCATAAGGCCGTCGCCCATGTAGTTGTCTATACGCCCGCCGTTTTTGCTGATCGCCTTGCCGACCTGATGAAAATAGCGGTTCAGGACATGTACCACATCGTAAGGCGGCAGATTCTCCGCAAAGGTCGTAAAGCCTCGAATATCGGCAAAGAGTATGGCAACTTTCATCTCTTCGCCTACGGCGGGAGTGATCCCGGAGGATAACTCGGTGGCCAGTCTCATGTCTTCATCATCGAGCACGAGTCGTCTGACCTCTACGTCGCCGTCAACATGAGTTTGACAGGCGAGACGAATCTCAGGGGTGAAGTGTAATCGCTCGGCAAGCGCCCGCTCCTTTTCGTTTCTTGGCTCGCAGTAATCGAGCCCCTCCTGAACGAGTATGCGACAGGTGGAACATCGGGCGTTCCCGCCGCAGGCGTGCGCGTGAGGTACGCCCGCACGAAGAGAGACCTGAAGCAGCGTGTCGAACGGCTGCGCCTCAACCTCCTGGTGGTCGGGCAATATTCGAACGTGCGACATGATCGTCACCTCTCGATAATAAAGCTAAGGATTCGCCGTCTCGCTTACAACGCGCGAGGGCGCGCTCTCATTATTAAAGCGGTCGACGGCAGTCACGCGATAATAGTATATGCGATCCATCGCCACGCGATCATCTCGATAGGTGACCGTTGTGATGGGCTGAGCGGTCAGCTTGATCCAATCATCTTCACCCGCATCCGCGGATTCGGCCCTGTAAACGTTATAGCCTACAAGGTCGCGCGAGTCGCTGCTAGGCCAGAAGAGGCTTATTATGCCGCCAGCCGAAGCGATAGATACAGGGTCGGGCGCAGCCGGCGCAAACGTATCGACGGGCTTGAAGGCGAGAGGCCCGCTATCGGCGCTTTCGATCAGACCCTCGACCCCCTGAGACAATGCTCGCACGACATAAATATAGTCGACCTGGTATTGAAAACCTCTGTCCGTGAAACTCGAATCGGTAATCGGCTCGGAATTGAGCGGCCTCCCGAAATTCTCTCGCCTTGCCGCGCGACGGTAGATGTTATACCCGACTATCGATGCGGGCCGGCTCCCGTCCACGTTTGCTTCGGGCTCGCTCCACGAGATCACTACGCGGTCTTGCCCCTCGTCTCGGGCGCTTAATGAAGTAGGAGGCATCGCGACGGCCGCCACCGGCTCTACCGAAACGGTGTTTGAAAATGTAGAGATTTGCCCCCTCTTATTGACATACCGAACAGCATAACGCAAACGGAGATTGGAAAGGTCCGCCGCCTGGCCGAGGTTGAGCGCGTCGCTGAATTGCAGCGCGCCCTTATCCTCT
>DASTET010000864.1:0-4108 GCA_035709445.1 Blastocatellia bacterium
GCACAAGCGATCCCGTGCAGACCGAGGTGGTCCACTTCGTCCCTGAATGGATCTGCCGGACCCAGTCGAGTATCACAGCATCGTCCATAAGAGCAGTCTGTCCGGGCCCTCCCGGAACCACGAGTATGCCGGGTGAGGTGACTTCATCAAGTGTATAGTCGGCAGATATTGCCAGGCTTCGGGCATCCGTCCGAACGGGGCCGGTCTGTTTGGCGACAAACTTGACGCTGGCCCCGGGCAGCGACCTGAGGACTTCATAAGGCCCGACTGCATCGAGCGCCGTGAATCTATCGAAAAGAAGAATGGCTATTTCCAAATCGACACCTCGTCAAAAGAGCAGTCTAAACTACAGCAGCAATCTACTCACATTCTACTCATCTGATTACTATTTGCAAAACCTGATCGACATGGCCTAGAACTATACCCGGCCCGTTTCTTTCGTGGTTTCAACCGGCACAGTGAGGACACCCGATAATGCAGAACTTGATCTCGCTCGCAGGTTTCTTTGTCTTCGCCGCAATCGCCTGGCTTCTTTCCTCGAATCGACGGCGAGTGAACTGGAAGACGATTATTTGGGGATTGGGGCTACAGCTAATGCTTGGCCTGGTGATCTTCCGGCTCCCCGGCGCGCAGGTAGTCTTTCTCTGGCTCAACGACGCGGTCCTTGCATTGCTCAACGCATCCAAGAGCGGATCGGTCTTTCTGCTAGGCCCGCTGGCGGCGGCGCCGGGCGAGCCGGGCTCGGTCGGATTCATACTGCTCTTTCAGGTCCTGCCCGTTGCCATCTTCTTTTCGGCCTTAACTGCGGCGCTTTATCACCTGCGCATTTTGCAGGTCTTCGTCCGTTTCTTCGCCAGGATATTTCACCGCACGATGAATATAAGTGGGGCGGAGTCCCTGTGCAGCGCGGCAAATATTTTCGTCGGCATAGAATCGGCGCTGGTCATCCGGCCCTACCTGGGGGGGATGACCCGCTCGGAGCTGTTGACGGTGCTCGGCTCAGGGATGGCGACCGTAGCCTCGACGACGCTGGGCGTCTATGTTCTGTTCTTACAGGAGACCTTTCCGAGGATCGCCGGGCACCTTTTGTCGGCGTCGGTGATCTCCATACCGGCCATAGTCGTGATGACAAAGCTGTTGATTCCTGAGACGGAGAGTCCGGAGACTCTTAACGCCATACCGCCGGAAGATGAAACCACCCGCTCGCGCAATCTGATGAGCGCAATCATCGCGGGCGCGATGGATGGCGTGAGGCTTGCTGCCGGGATATCTGCGTTGCTGATCGCTATGCTCGGCCTCGTTTCGCTGCTCGATATGATACTGGTCTGGCCGAGCAGGCTGTTCGGGCTTGCCGAGCCTGTAACGCTGGTGAAGCTCTTGAGCTGGGTCTTCTATCCGCTTGCGGCCCTGCTCGGCATTGTGGGCGCAGACCTGGCCGAAGCTTCGCGCACGCTCGGCGAGCGGGTGATTCTAACGGAGGTCGTATCGTATCAGGATCTGGGACAGATGATGGCGCACGGGCAATTGACCGACCCGCGCACAGTGGTTATCCTGAGCTACGCGCTGTGCGGGTTTGCGCATGTGGCTTCGATGGCTATCTTCATCGGCGGGACGGCGGCGCTCGTCCCGGCGCGGCGCGATGATCTGGCGAGCCTGGGATTTCGCGCATTGCTGGCAGCAACGCTCGCAACTTTGATGACCGGCTGCGTGGCGGGCATCTTCAGCAGCGGGCAGGACCTCATCATTACGCGGCCCTGAATTGAACCGCGAGTCGATCCTGTCCATTAATCCAAAACAGACCATATTGAGGAGTGACGACATGAGACTATTACTGGTTTTGTTCGTGCTCGCCGGGTCAGCCACGGCTCAAAATCTCCCTTCTCGATGGGATGAGCTTACTGCTGCCGACTGGCCTGCGGCTCTGGAGAGATCTGCTTACACCTGCATTCTGCCGATCGGAATTCTGGAAAAACATGGCCCGCACGCTCCGCTCGGCTCCGATCTGATCCATGTCCGCGAGTGGGCCGCGCGGGCTACCGCAAAAGAGTATGCCGTAGTCTTTCCGGATTACTTTTACGGCCAGATTTATGAGGCAAAACATCAGCCGGGCACGTTTGCGCTGCCAAGCCGGCTGGTATGGGAGCTTCTCGATGCTACCTGCGAGGAGATCGCGAGGAATGGGTTCAAGAAGATATTGATCGTGAACGGGCACGGCGGGAACCCGCAGTTGTTGAGATACTTTGTTCAATCGCAGCTCGAACGCCGCCGAGACTATGTCGTCTATTTTTACGATCCGGCGGCAGACCCGTCCCTGAACGAAAAAGTCAGTAAGATTCGAAAGTCCGATCCTTCAGTCGATATGCACGCCGGAGAGAGAGAGACCTCCACGCTGCTCTATCTGCGACCGGACCTTGTGAAGATGGACCGCGCGACGGATGAGTCCGGAGAGAACCAGAAACGTTTATCGATCCCCGATCTCTATACAGCTATCTGGTGGTACGCGGCATTTCCGAACCATTATGCGGGCGAGGGAGCAAAAGCCACGCGAGAGCTCGGACAGCTCCTCACCGAGCACACAATTGAATCGCTCGTGAGAGCCTTGAAATCAATAAAGGCCGACACCAGGACCCTGGAGCTACAAAACGAGTTCTTCGATAGGGTGAAAAAATAAGAGGAAACCAGGACAATTCCTGTGGGAAGTCGTAAGGTTTTTGTAGTATCATCGCTCACAATAAGCAATGATCTACGGCCATTATGCGTCTACAGGTCATGAAAGCTTTTGAGAAAAGCGTAACCTTATTAACCGAAGGAGGACCAGACAAAAGGTGAAAAGACCGGCAATCACCTTGCCGGTAGATCTAATGGGAACAATAACGAGTGAGACCAGAATGTATTTGCAGCAGGAGGCTTTATGCCCCGAACTTCCGACATACTCGCTGATATGATCGGCCTCCTATTCTTCGAGTGACTTCCTCATAAACCGTGCGAAGAGCTACATTGGCTTAATAACGCGCGGTGACACTACACCGAAAAGGTCCAGCCGCCAACCTGGAGGGAGAGGTATCACGGTCCCGAGATACGGCCTTCCGATTTCGTTGGGGAGGTTGTAGTAATGCATGCGCCACAATCCGTTCTCGTGTTGCTGATGGGATTACACACGGCGACCGCGCATCTCGACACATTAAAGTCTATTCTCGAACAGGCCAGCATCGAAGTCCTTACTCTTGAAGCCCCGCCCGCATCCTGCGGGGCTGACCCCGGAAGGCTGGTTTATTCAGCTACAGAACGCCCGCCTTCTGCAATCATACTGTTCATGGACAGGCGGACGCTCGCAAACAATGCGCAGCCCGGCAGCTTTCTCGGCTCACTGCCCGCCGATGTTCCGATCATCGTAGCCGCACAGGATTTCGATGCCTCGCAGATTCAGACGGTGCTCGAACTTGGCGCGACTGATTTTATCATCCCCCCGTTTACATCAGAGGGCGTGCTGCCGAGGATATGGCGGCTGGTCAGGCACAGCAGGCTCTCTTCCCCACCTGGACGAAGCGTGCGAGAGAGGCTTGGAATGCGACGGCTCGACCTGTTTGGCGAGAGCCCTTCTTTTCTTGAGGAGACCAGAAAGCTGCCCCTCCTCGCCCGGTGCGACGTCACCGTCATGATACGGGGCGAGACCGGGACGGGAAAGGAATTGATTGCCCGCGCACTTCATTATCTCAGCCCGCGATATGACAGACCGTTCGTCCCTATCGATTGCGGGGCGATCCCGCCCGAGCTTGCCGAAAGCGAGTTGTTCGGCCACGAGCGCGGGGCCTTTACCGGCGCAGTGGCAAAGACCCCCGGCCTGATCTCGACGGCTGATCAGGGCACGCTCTTCCTCGATGAAGTCGACGGGCTCGGACTGAGCGTTCAGGCGAAACTATTGCGATTTCTTCAGGAGATGGAATACCGACCGCTCGGCTCCAACACGATCAAGAGGGCGGACGTCCGGGTGATTTCTGCATCAAACGGGGACCTGCAAAAGCGGGTTCGCAACGGCGAATTTCGAGAAGACCTCTATTACCGCCTGAACGTGGTTCAGCTCCGGCTGCCGGCGCTCCGCCATCGGCTT
>DASTET010000865.1:0-9543 GCA_035709445.1 Blastocatellia bacterium
TTCGACGGACACTATATCTTTTATACCGTCAACGGCGGCGGGCAATGGTTGAGCGAGCAGGTCCAGTTCGATCAGGATGTGCCCTTCTTTAGAGTAGCCGCGGCGGACGCCTCGCATGTCTGGGCAGCCGCAGGCGGCGCCATATTCTTCCGCGTGGTCGATTAAGGAGCTAAATACATGCCAGCAGCCAGCCGGTTGATAAAGATGAACAGGGCCGGGCTTGTCCTCTGCCTGATAGTGAGCTTCGTAACGTTTGCGCCCGGACAGACGAGACCGCAGCAGTCAAAGGCGAGAGTCCCCGCGCCAAGCGATGTGGTCGGTTTTACGCCGGGCGACGACCGAAAGCTTGCGGAGTGGGCCCGGTTCGTCGACTATTTCAAGCGATTGGACCAGGCGAGCGACCGGCTCGTTCTACATGAGCTTGGGCGCACGACGCTCGGTCGCCCCTTCCTTCTCGCCATCTTCTCATCGCCCGAAAACCTCGCGCGGCTCGACCGGTTCAAAGAGATTCAGCGCAAACTCGCCGATCCGCGCACGATGAGCGCCAACCCTGACGAAGCCGAAAGCCTCATCTCCGAAGGCCGTACCGTCGTGCTCATAACGTGCGGGATTCATTCGACCGAAGTGGGCGCAAACCTCGTCTCGATGAATATAGCTCACCGCCTCGCCTCGGACGATTCGCCGGAGACGCGCGAGATACTAGAAAAGTGCATCGTGCTGCTCGTCCCGTCGCTCAACCCCGACGGCATAGACATAGTCAAGAAGTGGTACGACAGCACGCTGGGCACCCCCGCCGAGGGGACGGGGCCGCCCGAGCTTTATCATCACTACACGGGGCACGATAACAACCGCGACTGGTACGCATTCACGCAGGTCGAGACGCAGATGACCGTCGACAAGGTCCATAATGTGTGGCACCCGCAGATCGTTCACGACATCCACCAGCAGGGCGAGACCGGAACGCGGTTCTTCATCCCGCCCTACGTCGAGCCGTGGGAGCCGAACGTGCCCCCGCTCATACAGGCGGGCGTCAATTTCATGGGATCATCTATGGCGTGGGAGATGCTGTCTGAAGGAAAGACCGGCATAGTGATAAACGGCGTGTATGACGCCTGGACCCCTGCGCGCGCATACCAGCATTATCACGCGGGCATTCGCATACTGAGCGAGACCGCTTCGGCGCGGCTTGCCTCGCCCACGAAAGTGACCTTCGAGAGACAGACCTCCCAGGTCAACGTCGATCCCAAGGTGAGGAGCTGGAACTATCCCGCGCCCTGGAAAGGCGGCGAGTGGAGGCTCAGAGACATAGTCGCCTACCAGGAATCGGGGGCTTTCGCGCTGATGCGCAACGCCGCGCGCTATCGCGAGCGATGGGTGCGCGACTTTTACAAGGTGGGCAAGGACGCGGTGCGGGAGAGAAAGGAAGGCGAGCCGTTCGCTTTCCTTATCCTGCCGCCGCAGAATGATGACAGCGCCCGCGAGTGGAAGACCAACGGGCTCGCGCGTCTTGAATCGATACTCAAGAGAGGCGGTGTCGAGATCATACAGTCTGCTTCCGCTTTCAATGCGGGCGGCGCTTCTTATCCTGCCGGGACGAGGATCGTCCTGATGTCGCAGCCCTATGGCGCTTTTGCAAAGACGCTTCTCGAACGCCAGCGTTACCCGGACCTGCGCGAATACCCGGGAGGGCCGCCGCGCCGGCCATATGATGTGACCGCGCACACGCTCCCTCTGCTGATGGGAGTCGACGCGGTCCAGATAAACAGCCCGTTCGATCTTCCCCGCCCGACTGCTTCCGGCAGCGCGCAAAACGCCGAGCCTCCGCGCGCCCAGGGGAATGCCCGCGTCGGGCTCTATAAGAGCCACGCCCCCTCGATGGACGAGGGGTGGACCCGCTGGATATTCGACCAGTACAAAGTCAAATATACGTCTGTGACGGACGGCGATATTCGCGCGGGCGACCTCAAAGCGAAGTATGATTGCATAGTGCTGCCCGATCAGAACGCGCAGCAGCTTCTGAACGGGCTTCCACGCCAGCGGTACCCGGCGGAGATAGCCGGAGGGCTTGGCGAAGCGGGCGTGCAATCGCTCAAGAAATTTATAGAAGAAGGCGGTACGTTGATCGCGCTCAACGACGCTTCGGATTTTGCAATCGAGCACCTGGGCGTGCCGGTCAGGAACGTGCTCAAGGGCGTGTCGTCGAGGGAGTTCTATTGTCCCGGCTCCATTCTCAAGATAAGGCTCGACCGCAGCCATCCCATAACGGCAGGCGTTCCGACGCTTACCACGTCCGGAGGTGAGGCCATCGCGTGGTTCGAGACCAGTCCGGTCTTCGAGACTGCGGACGCGGATGCGCGCGTGATCGCGCGCTTCGGTGACGCAGGCGAGCTGTTGCTTTCCGGCTGGCTGCTCGGCGCTGAAAAGATAGCGGGCAAGGGCGCGATTATAGAAGTGAAGCGAGGCCGTGGCCGGGTTGTGATGTTCGCATTCCGGCCTCAGTATCGCGGCCAGAGTGTTGCGACGCTCCCGCTGCTCTTCAACGCTATGTGGACGAGCACGTCCGGTTCATGAAATAAATAGAGATCAGGGAGTAATCAAAATGAGACGAATCACTCTTATCGCATTATCGATTCTTCTGGCGGCTTCCGTTGCGCTTTCGGGTCTCGCGCAGAGCAACCCGCCCGAGGCGGCCATCAAGACGATAACCGCCGACCGGTTGATGAGCCACATCAAGCCCCTCTCTTCGGATGAATTCGAAGGGCGCAGCCCCGGCACGCGCGGCGAAGAGCTGACGATAAAATACCTGGCCGACCAGTTCAAAGCGATCGGGCTTGCGCCGGGCAACACCGACGGCACCTACTACCAGAAAGTCCCGCTCGTAGGGATCACCACCACTCCGGGCGAGTATATGAGGGTGAAGGCCGGCAGCAAGATCATGTCGCTCAAGTACGGCGACGACTATGTCGCGAGAACAGTCCGCGTGGTCGAAAACACGGGGTTCAATGCCGATGTGGTCTTCGTAGGGTACGGGGTTGTCGCACCCGAATACAACTGGGACGACTATAAGGGTATGGACGTTCGCGGCAAGGTGCTGCTGATGCTGGTCAGCGACCCGCCGGTGCCCGACCCTGCCGATCCTTCGAAGCTCGACCCGAATATGTTCGGCGGACGCGCGATGACATACTATGGCCGCTGGACCTACAAGTACGAGATAGCGGCGGAGAAGGGGGCGGCGGGCGTGTTCGTGATTCACGAGACGGGGCCGGCGGGCTATCCGTGGGAAGTCCCCAGGGGCAGCTTCACTATCGAGAACTTCGATCTCGTCGCAAAAGATAACAATATGTCGCGAGTCAATATCGAAGGGTGGATCACAGACAAGGTGACGGGCGAGATATTTCGAGCGGCGGGCAAGGACTTTAACGAGCTGAAAAAGGCCGCGATCAGCCGCGACTTCAAGCCGGTCCCGCTCGACGCCAACGCGCGTCTTACAATCGGAAATAAGATCCGCAGGATAAGCTCGAACAACGTCGTAGCAAAGCTCGAAGGGTCGGACCCGAAGCTCAAGGACGAATACGTCATATACACCGCGCACTGGGACCACCTCGGAGTGGGGCTGCCCGACGCGAAAGGCGACAAGATATATAACGGCGCGGTCGATAATGCGACCGGCACAGCCGGGCTGATCGAAATCGCTCGCGCCTTCAAGTCGCTTCCGCGCCCGCCTCGCCGCTCGATACTCTTTCTGGCCGTGACCGCTGAAGAGAAAGGGTTGATCGGGTCGAAGTATTACGCCGAGAACCCGATCTATCCGCTCGAAAAGACGGTCGCCGCGATCAACATGGATGCGATGAACGTCAACGGGCGTACGAGCGATATCACCGTAATAGGTCTGGGCAATTCGACGCTCGACGATGTGCTCTCCGCCGCGGCAAAGGCGCAGAACCGTACGCTCAGGCCGGACCCCGAGCCGGAGAAGGGTTACTATTACCGGTCCGACCATTTCAACTTCGCCAAGCAGGGGGTTCCCGCTCTTTATGCCGACGGGGGAAGCAACTTTATAGGCAAGCCCCAGGGGTACGGCGCGAAGAAGAGCGAAGAGTACACCACGCATCATTATCACAAGCCGTCTGATGAAGTGAGGCCCGACTGGGACCTGTCGGGCGCGGTCGAAGACCTTCAGTTGCTTTTTAATGTAGGTTATCGCGTCGCCAATACCGAAAAATATCCCGAGTGGCGGCCCGGCAACGAGTTCAAAGCCAAACGCGAGGCCATGCTTAAAGGCAAAATAAGTAATTAAGACTGACCGCAGAGGGACGCTGAGGAATAATGATCCCCCTCTGTGTTCCTCTGTGCTTCAGACCTTTTTCGATTAGGTTCACGAAACCCGTCTATGGTAAAAGCTATGTGTCGACGCGCTCGGTGAGTTTATGCAGGCAACCATAAAGTTGCGGTGCTGCCCGGCTGCTCGCCAGGCAGGATTAAAATAACGTCCGAACCGCGAGATGAAAGAGGTAGATTATGAATATTGAAGGTATCCTGAATGAAGCTCTCAGAGGCGACACAATCAGACAGATGAGTCAGAATCTGGGGACAGACGAAGATACAACGAACAACGCGGTGCAGGTGGCTCTGCCGATGCTGCTCGGCGCTATGACGCGCAACAGCTCGACTCCCGAAGGCAGCTCTTCGTTGCTCTCCACGCTCGACCGCAATCACGACGGCAGCATCCTCGACGACCTGGGCGGGTTTCTCGGCGGCTACACGGCAGGCCCGGGCTCAGGCATTCTCAGGCATGTGTTCGGGGATAGACTGGGGGCGGCCCAGGAGGGTGTGAGTCAGGCCAGCGGGATGGACCCGGGCCGCGTCGCCTCGCTGCTGATGATGCTGGCCCCTATCGTGATGGGCGCGCTGGGTCAGTCACGGCGACAGGGCCAGATAGATGAGAACTCCCTGCCTGACGTGCTCGGAAACGCGACCCGGCAGACCGCCTCGAATTCACCTATATCGGATATGCTGTCGCAGATGCTCGATAGCAACCGCGACGGCTCCTCTCTCGACGACCTTCTCAGAATGGCAGGGGGATTTTTCAACAAGCGGAACGCATGAGGTTCCCTGCCAGGCTAAACAAGGATTAATAGAAATTCGGCCTCAATTGTTGAAACGCATCCGGAATTAAAAAGGCCGGGCGGGGGTCCCGGCCTTTTTAATATTCAGTTGTGAGTGGGGTGTGCTACCAGCGCGGCTCGCGTCGCTGGCCGCGACCACCGCCGTAGCCGCCACGACCGCCGCCGCCGCCGCTGCTGCGTTCGGGGCGCGGGCGCGCTTCGTTGACGTTGATCGTTCGACCATTCAACTCGAAGCCGTTGAACCGCTCGATAGCCTTTGTAGCGGAATCCGGGTCCATCTCGATGAACCCGAAGCCGCGCGAGCGGCCCGTGTCTCTATCGGTCACTATCGTTGCCGATGCGACCTCTCCGACCTGTGAAAACAGATCGGCCAACTGATCTTCTGTCGTCTGGTACGACAGGTTTCCAACAAATAATCTCATTGTCTCTCCTGAGTTTCTCCAGAAACTGGTTAGAAGGAACTCGTATTGGCTATCCGGCAGTAAGTCGAGCAGAAGAATCTAGCAGACATTTCCGAACAGAGAAGACGCGCTCCTCAAAACATATACCTGCAACGGCCGCGCGCGCCGCTGCTGCGAACGATTGTCATAGTAGCAGCACTTATCTCAATTGTCGATACTTTTTGATCGTCCCCCGCCCGCTCAGTCACTCCTGTCTGGTTATGGTTATAGGTAGTTCGGTAATGTTGCCCACAGCGCGATTGCCTGCGAAATCCTCAGCGATCACCCTCAAGATATAATCTCCCGGTGCAATCTTGCCCGTGCGGAGAAACCCTTCCTGCGCGCGGCCATCCCTGACCCGATTTGTGATGATATATCTGAACTTTGTAGGCGTACCGTAGGCGCTCACGCCGCTCCCCGGCGCATAGACGATAAAGACCGATTCGTCTCCGGGCGGCAGCCGGTTGAACTCGACTGTGACGAGCGGCTCTTCGTAGCCTTCGACTGCTGCGCCGTCCGGCCTGACCAACTGGTAGCCTGCCCTGTAGAGGCCGAGCTTGCGGCTCTTCAAATTGCCGTCCACCTGGTCATAGGCGGTGAGAATGATATCGACATCGCCCCGGATGAGAAATCTTCCGTTTCGTTTCTGCTTGAACCTGGCGCCCGAAAGATCGACTACCTCGATGCCGTCAGGCTCGATGGTCGGCGCAACAGTATCTTTGAAGCCCGCAAGCGGGAATCGAATAGGATTGAAGGGAGCATTCCAGGGGCCGCAATTCATGTGGACGTGATAGAGCCGGTTGAGCGTGCCTATAAAATCTCCCCGCCTGAACCGCGTCCCGCGCCGCACACGCAACCTTCTGAGAAAGCCCGTTTCATCCACCTCCGGATTGAACCGGAAAGGATCGCTCACCTCCTCCTTTTCGTTGCGCCCCACGCGCAGGTGAACATATGTCATAAGCCCCAGGTGTATGCCTTCGTTCGATCCGCCATGATCCCAGGTCGAGATGGGCGAGCTTGCTTTATCATCGATAACGGAGAAGACAGGCTCTCCAAGAAGACCGCGAATGTCGAGCCCGCTGTGAAGATGATGAAGCGCGACACCTCCAGGCGCGCCGCGCGCCTCGCCGACGACTCCCGTTACCTCGTGCCATCGGTCCTGCGGCGCCAGGGGCCAGGGGAAAGGTCCGGAGCGACCGGTCAGCTCCGGGCTCAGGCGGGGAATGATCGAATCGGCATCCGCAGAAAAAGGCCCGTCAGGCGGCTGAATGAAAGCTATCGCTTCCTGCTCCTCAGCGGCCTCGCTCGCGGCGACTGGAGCGATCTTCCGAATAAGATAATTCTGTGTGTCTGCGACGTAGAGGTTTCCGTTGCGGTCTATAGCTATTCCGGATGGCCTGTTGAACCGGGCCTGGCTTCCGGTCGCGTCGGCGAAACCGGGCGACCGGCCTGCAAAGGTCGTCACCACTGCTTCCGGAGTTATCCTGCGAATGAGCCCCCTTCCCTCTTCGGTTACGAAGAGAAACCCGTCGTGAGTGGCGACTATCGCAAGCGGGCGGTCAAAGCCGGATTCCCCGCCCTGCTCTCCTGCAAATGTGATCACTTCGCCCTGCGAGGTGATCTTTCGTATAACGTCATTGCCCGTGTCGGCGACAAAGATGTTCCCCTCGTCATCGACTGCAACGCCTGATGGGGTGTCAAAGAGCGCCTCGACGGCCTGGCCATCAACATAGCCCGCTTCGCCGCCGGCGATGGTGCTGACCATTCCCTCGGCGGAGATTCTTCTTATCGCGTCATTGTAGGTGTCGGCGACCAGTACATTGCCTTCATCGTCAACTGTGACGCCCAGCGGAGCGTCGAACTCCGCCTCGCCGGCAGGCCCGTCTTTAAGACCCGCCGCCCCGCTCCCGGCAAGCGTAGACACGCGACCGCGATTATCGATCTTACGGATGCGGTTATTAGAGGTGTCGGCCAGTATGATGTTGCCGCTCCCGTCGATAGCGATTCCTGACGGGGTGTTGAAACGCGACTGCGGAGCAGGGCCGTCGGCAAAGCCTTCGTCCGATCCTGCTATGGTGTCGACTATGCCTGCCGGGGTGATTCTTCTTATTCGATTGCCGTCGCCGCCGTCTGCTATGAAGACGTTGCCGAGCTTATCTACGGCAACGCCGAAAGGGTCGCTGAAGCTCGCCTCAAGCGCGGCCCGGTCTTCGACCCCCGAATAGCCCGCCCCGGCAAGCGTCGTCACCCGACCCACGGCATCGCGGCTTGTGGGCGCGCTTCGAGGGTTGAGCAGGACATAGACCAGGAGCGCGATTACGGTAGGGAGCGCGATGATAAGAAGAGTGATTAACGCCTTCCGCATCAACCTCACCAATACGGACAGGATCTACAGGTATTGACAGGAGGTTTTCTTTTCCTGTCAATCCTGTAAATCCTGTCGGTTTCCTCGCAGGCTTATGGCCGGGTCTTTAACTTGAGAGGCGGCTGATCTCATCGAAGTAACGCACGAACATCTTGATGCCGCCTGAAGCCATGCCCCAGTCGAAGTTCTCGTTTTTTGCGTGATAGCCGTGTTCGGGGAGCGAGAGTCCAAGGAATACGATAGGCGCTTTAAGATGGTTCTTCATCGTGACGACCGCGCCTATGGAGCCGCCTTCGCGGGTAAAGGCGGGCTGGCGGCCAAAGGCGTACTTCATGGCGCGGCTCGCCGCGTCGGCATACTTGCCGGTGAATTCGCCTATATAGGGCTCAAGCGCGCCAAGAAACTCGCATTTAACATCGGGGTTCTTTTCGCGCACAAAGTCTCTTATGAGCTTGAAGATCTTCCTGGGGTCCTGGTCGGGGACCAGGCGGCAGCTTATCTTGGCCTGGGCGCGATGCGGGACTATGGTCTTTACGTTCGGCCCCTGATAGCCTCCGGCAATGCCGTGGACCTCAAATGAGGGCTCGGCCATTATCGCCTTGAGCACGCGCTCCGGGTCATCGAACCTGAGCTTTTTAAGCTCGTGGGCCTTCCTGAATTTTTGCGTTGTGAAGCCCGAATCGAGAAAGCTCTGGACCTCCTGTCTGGTCGCGCGGCGAACGTCGTTATAAAAACCCTTTATCTTCACCCGCCCGGTCTCGGCGTCATAGCACTCTGAAATAACCTTGCACAGCTCGCCTATAGGATTTCTGGCGACCCCGCCCGTCAGCCCCGAGTGAACGTCCTTTGCCCCGGTCTCAAGCGTCATCGTGACCATCATTGCGCCGCGCAGACCGTAAGGGATCGCGGGCCTGGTTCGCGAAATCCATATCGTATCGCTGACGAGGACGGAGTCGGTCGAGAGGCGGTCGAGGTTGTTTTTGATGAAGTGCTCGAAGTTGGGGCTTCCGATCTCTTCTTCAAGCTCCCATATGAAATTGATATTGAGAGGCACGCCATGCTCGGCGGCATACTTCGCGCCGAGCATGGCCGAGAGCGCAGGCCCTTTGTCATCGGTCGTCCCGCGCCCTTCGTAGCGGCCATCCTCTTTGAAAAATGTGAAGGGGGCTTTCCGCCATTCCGACGGGTCGGCCGGCTGTACGTCGAGATGATTATAGATGGTAACGGTCGGATACTGTTTGCCTGCTTCGATCCGCCCGAATACGACAGGATTTCCGGGAGTCTCTACGACTTCGGCCCGCGCCCCTATCGCTTCAAGGTACTGGCGGGCAAGCTCTGCCCCCCGCTTCATGTCATCCTTGCGTTCGGGCTCCATGCTTATCGTAGGGATTTCTATCAACTCGGCCAGCTTGCTCTCAAACTCGTCGCGAGAGTCGCGGATAAAAGAATCGAGGCGGTCGTACAACGTCTGATTTTCTGGCATGTCAGTAACAGGCATCTCCTTATTCTTTTGTCTGGTTTCGCGCACATTATACAGAAGGCGAGCCGGTCTAGCGAGTCTGGCAGGTCCCCTGTCACCTCCAAGGACCCGCCAGACTTTAATGGTCACTGG
>DASTET010000866.1:0-2505 GCA_035709445.1 Blastocatellia bacterium
GCTCGGCCTGGAGCTGGGCGTTAAGCTCCGGCTTGTGAATCTCCTGAATATTCACATAGACCTCGCGCCCTGTGCGCTCTTTTATCTCCTGCTTAAGCTTATCGATCTCGGCCCCCTTGCGCCCGATTATTATGCCGGGCCGCGAGGTATGGATGATGATCTTCAGCTTGTTGGCGGCGCGCTCCACATCTATGTTTGAAACGCCCGCGCCCGCAAACCGGCTCTTCAGCTCTCTCTTGAGCTTGAGGTCTTCGTGCAGCAGGTCGGCATAATCGCGCTTGGCGATCCAGTTGGAATGCCAGCCTCGATTGAACCCGAGCCTGAAACCATACGGATGAACTTTCTGACCCACGTATCCTCCAATTCAGTCTGGCGAGTCTGGCGCGTCCTGCTCCTCGCGGCGCTGATTACTTTGCATCATCTGATTAAAGCAATATCTGTCTATAAAGCGACGCGCTAGACGCGCCAGACCCGCCAGACCGTTCTAGACTTTCTCCGATTCCACCTCGATAGTGATATGACTTTGCCAGCGGCGCTCGCGGTAGGCCCGTCCCATCGGCGCGGGCCTGACCCTCCGGCGATACTTGGTCGGACCGAGATCGACCGTAGCAGTCGATACCACCAGCCGGTCAACATCTATTGCTATATTGATCTGTTCTGCCTTCTGCTCGGCGTTTGCTATAGCCGACCGCAATGTGGTCTCTATAGGCTTGGCCGCGCGCTTGTTCGTGGCCGCCAGCACGGCCAGCGCCTCATTGACATTGCGCCCGCGAATCA
The DNA here is from genome assembly GCA_035709445.1 of Blastocatellia bacterium. GTDB lineage: Bacteria > Acidobacteriota > Blastocatellia > UBA7656 > UBA7656 > DASTET01. The sequence goes on from DASTET010000866.1 coordinate 778, forward strand.
GATCGATGACGAGCCGGGCTTTCTGCGGCGAGCCTTTTATGTACTTTGCGACTGCGCGTGCCTTCATCGCTTACTTACCACCCTTCTTAACAGTCTTATCGCTCTTTTCCGGATGCCCCTTGAACTGCCGGGTCGGCGCGAACTCGCCGAGCTTGTGGCCGACCATGTTCTCCTGGATATAGACCGGTATAAACTTCTTGCCGTTGTGAACGGCAATCGTGTGGCCCACCATCTCAGGCAGCACCGTCGAGCGGCGAGACCAGGTCCTGTGGACTCGCTTCTCGTTCACCTGGTTCATCTTCAGAATCGCTTTGAGCAAATGGTCGTCAATAAACGGCCCTTTTTTAACTGATCTTGCCATAGTCTTTTCAGTCGTCAGCGGTCACAGACCGCTCCTGTTATTTTTTACCCCTGCGCACGATGAACTTGTCGGTGCGCTTATTGTTACGAGTCTTATAGCCGCGCGTCGGCTGGCCCCACGGCGTGACGGGATTTCGCCCGCCGCTCGTCTTGCCCTCGCCTCCGCCGTGCGGGTGATCTACGGGGTTCATCGCCACTCCGCGAACGTGCGGGCGGCGGCCAAGCCAGCGCTTGCGGCCCGCCTTTCCGAGCGAAACGTTGCTGTGCTCGATGTTGCCTATCTGGCCGATGGTCGCATAGCACTCTATGTTGACGCGGCGAATCTCGCCCGACGGAAGGCGAAGCTGCGCCCAGTCACCCTCTTTCGCCACAAGCTGAGCGGCCCCCCCGGCGGCCCTGACCATCTGGGCGCCTTTTCCGGGTCTAAGCTCTACGTTGTGGATTGTTGTTCCTAGCGGGATGAATCGGAGGGGGAGGGCGTTTCCGGCTATGATGTCGGCTTCGGGGCCTGAGATTATTGTCTGCCCCACTTTCAGCCCGACCGGCGCGATTATATAGCGTTTCTCGCCGTCGGCATAATTGAGCAACGCGATGTGCGCCGAGCGATTCGGATCATACTCGATAGTGGCGACTCGGGCCGGGATGCCTGCCTTATCGCGCTTGAAATCGATTATGCGGTACTGGCGCTTCGCCCCGCCGCCGCGACGGCGCATCGTTATATGGCCGTCGTTGTTGCGGCCAGAGATGCGCTTCTTGGGCGCAAGCAACGGCTTGTACGGCTTATCGGTCGTTATCTCCTCAAGCGTGAGATAAGTCTGATACCGTCTTGAGGGTGATGTCGGTGTTAGCTTTTTGATCCCCATCGCTTCCTCGATCCAAATCCTAAATTATGTCGTCATACAACACGGGCTTTTCGCCGCTCTTGAGCGTGACGAAGGCCTTCTTCCAATCGCTGCGCCGCCCCATCTCGCGCCGGGTCGGTATGCGCTTCATCTTGCCGTGATAGTTGGCGACGCGCACCTCTTCGACCTTGACGCCGAGTATCCTCTCGACCGCTCGCTTGATCTCAGGCTTTGTCGCGCGGCGGTCTACTTTGAGCGTCAGCAACTGGCGCTCGTTGCCGTCGCGGCCCAGCGATTCGGGCTCATCCTTCATCGTGAGCGCCTTCTCGGTGATGACCGGACCTATGATTACATCCCAGATACTTTTCATCCGAATCTCCTACTTGCCGCTCAATTGTCTGTCGAGCTCTTGCGCGGCATCGCTCGTCAGCGCCAGCCGCTCGTGAGTGAGCAGGTTATAGACGTTCACGCCGCTCGGCGAGACGTACGTGATATCGGGCAGATTGCGCGACGAGAGCGCCAGGTT
>DASTET010000867.1:0-4645 GCA_035709445.1 Blastocatellia bacterium
TTGAGCCACTATAAACCTTCTATCGCAGCCTTAGAGTCTGATCCAAGCGTGGAGAGCCGTTTGGCCGGAAGCGTCTCATACATGAACACAGCAGTGATCGCACCTGATATGAATGTAATGACCCCAATCACGAATATGGCCGCCGACAGACCAAATCTGTCGGCAACGATTCCCGCCAGCAGAGCCCCAAGCGCATACCCGCCGTCGCGCCACAGCCGGTAAACGCCCACGGCTGACGCTCTCCACTGCAAGTGCGCAACGTCGCTCACTGCCGCGAGCAGCGTCGGGTAGACCATCCCGGTGCCCATACCGAGCAACGCTGTGGCAACAAGCCAGAGGAGAAAGCCGTGAGCTGCCACAGGTCACGATGAACGTGCAGGGGCGCGACATCGGCTCCGTGGTTAACGACATTGACCAGCGGCTCGCCGGATTCAAGCTGCCAGAAGACTACTTCATAAGCTACGGCGGCGGCTACGAGCGACAGCAGGAGCTGGCCGGGGAGCTTACGGGCGCGTTCATAGTCTCCGGCTTACTTGTCTTCCTATTGTTATACGTGGTATTCCGTTCAATCACGCAAGCGTTGCTCGTCATCGCTACCATCCCGCTCGCGCTCGCGGGCGGCTTCATCGCGCTCTGGGTGACCGGCACGACGCTCAACGTGTCCTCGATCATAGGGCTGCTCGCCCACTTTCGGCCTCTCGGTGCAGAAGGGGCTGATCCTGGTCGAGTACGTGAACCAGCTACGGACAGAGGGGCACGGCCTGCGGGAGGCGCTCTACCTGGGCGTTCACACGCGATTGCGGCCGGTGCTGATGACAGCGGCTGCGGCAGGTCTGGGCGTGCTGCCGATAGCGGTAGGCTGGGGCGCGGGCGCGGAGTTACAGCAGCCCATGGCGATAGCCCTCATCGGCGGACTTATCACCTCAACGATTTTGACGCTTGTCGCCCTGCCCGCTCTGTATGAACTGGCCGAAGGGTTGCACTCAAGAATCAGCCGGGCGTGGCTGAGCATTCGCAGTTCCGGGACTGACGCGGTATCAACCTCTCCGGCGTCGGCGGGAGATTAGAGGAATGTATATGTCCAACATTGCTGTTTCAGAGCAGGACAGTAACACAGGGGTCTTGCGCCTGAAGCTCATGTATACTCGTTACGGGCCAGTATCTACACTCTGTGCCTGCGGCTGCTCGCAGACGAGAAGGCGGCGGAATCGGCGACGGTTGCTGCGTTCGTGCAATTCGGAAAAGAGCTTCTCGAAGAATTCAGCGAGGCGAGCGCCCTATCTCGTCTTAGAATGTTGGCAGTGCAAGCGTCACTACGAGAAATAACCTCTGGAGCAATAGCAAGATGAGACAGCAGGTAATTCAACTTCAGAGTGCCGACCGTGCGAGGCTGGTAAGGCGTGGCCGGAGGCTTGAATACCTCACGATAGGTTACAACAGCCTGGAGGGCGTGATCGCTATTGTGGCCGGGATGATCGCCGGGAGTATTGCCCTGGTGGGCTTCGGTTTTGACAGCGTGATCGAAGTTATATCGGGGGCAACTCTGCTATGGCGGCTGTACTCGGATGCCGACGAGTCGCGGCGCGAGCAAGTCGAGGCGGTAGCCTTGCGCATTGTAGGTGTTAGCTTTCTTGCACTCTCGCTTTACGTGGGCTATGACTCAATCAAGTCGCTTATAGTTCAAGAACCGCCGGACGAGAGCATACCCGGGATCATTCTCGCCGCCGCTTCGCTGATAATTATGCCATTGCTAGTTCGCGCCAAGAGGAGAGTGGCCCGAAGCATAAACAGTAGCGCGTTGGCAGCCGACGCGAAGCAGACTGAGCTTTGTACATACCTCTCCGCCATTCTACTGGGCGGGTTGCTGCTCAACGCCCTGCTGGGCTGGTGGTGGGCCGACCCGGTCGCCGCTCTGGTCATGGTCCCCATCATCGCTAAGGAAGGCATAGAGGCTCTCCGAGGAGAGACGTGCTGTGACGAGGGAGTGTGCCACTGAGACAGCATAGTGAAGAAGCGGCTTTACACTCTGCTCGAATTCTTCGGGCTCCAATATGCCCAGAATACGACCGCGAATCTTTCCTTCGCGATCAATCACAATCGTCGCGGGCAGCACTTCGCCCACATCATATTTGGCCCCGAGTTCGCGAGACCCGTACAGGATCGGGTAGTTCAGTTTTAGCTGTCGCGCGAGTCGGCGTACGGCCTTTCGAATGTAGGCAGGGTATGTTATACCGATTATTTGTAGCCCGCGTGATTCGTTCTCCTTTTGTAGCCTGACCAGGTCAGGCATTTCAGCCCGACACGGCGGACACCACGTCGCCCAGAAGTTCAGGAGTACCACCTTCCCCCTGTAGTCGCTTAGCCGCACCGTTCGCCCGCCGAGGTCTTCAAGCTGAAATTCAGGCGCGTTCGCTGCCCCAACCTCTGACTGGCTTAAAGCCTGCGCCGAGAGTACGACCAGTAAGGCTGCCCCTAATGCTAAATGCTTCATCGTTGTCCCCTCAATACAGATACCTGACGCCGATGAGAAGACTCTTATCGGTCCTGAGCGCCAGCGGCCCGACGTTGCGCGCCACCGGCACCTGGAAGCTCGCCTCAATGACGAAGCGAGGGGTTGCGGTGAACTGTAGCCCCGGCGCTGCGTAGAACTCCGACGCGCTGCTGCCCGGAACGCTGCGCCCTCCTATGCGCCCGCGATCCCTGAAGACGTAAGATGTTTCCAGGAACACGAAAAGCTCTCTGCCTGGAGTTTGGTAGTTCAATGGGAACAGCACGTACTCCAAGTCTGTATTGACCCTCAGCCATGCCCCATGCGAAAGCCATCCCGCTCGGTTCGCAGTACGCCCTCTATGTTAGCGCCGTAGATGAAGCGCCGTCGCGCCTGCGAGTAATTCAAGTCGGTATGGAGGGCAAAGCCACCGTTGTTTGGGCTGAGCTGTTGTCTTACGAAGTCAGGAGCGGCAAGCCTGTCCCGGCCCGGCACGTCTTCCTTCGCCGTAGGCAGCTCTGCCCCAAACCTCACCGCAGCCTGCTTATCTCCCCAGGTTTCGAGCGTTCGGTAGAAGCGGTATTTTCCCCAGAGTGTGATGTTGCCCAGGCCGTGGCCCGACCCGGAGCGGCTGCCATCCTCAAACGACGTCCGCTGGTAAGGGATCTCGGCTTCGAGTTGAAGCGTCGGTGTCGGCGTATAAGAGACTCCGACGCGCAAAGTGCGACGGTCGACTTTCAGGTTTCCGAGATGCTGGCGGGTGTAGTAGTAGTGCGGGATGACGGCGCCACCTTTGTAAACCGTGAGTCCCGGGCTTGTCGTGCGTATCGAGGAGGCGAACAGGTCGGGCTCGCCGTCGATTCCACGCAGCGACACCTGAACCATACCCATCAAAAGTTCGTCGGCCTTACCCTGGGTAGATGAGCTGGCTGGCAACGCCTTGGCGGTACGGATGTGAATTACTTCACGCTTTGCAGCGTCCTTACCTACGGTCTGCCAGTCGCCAGTAACTTCAACCCGGCTGCCCGATTCCATCCCTTGAAGCAGCTTGTCAACGTCGTCACCTACGAGTGCGAACCGCTGCCTGGACAGATCTACCTCAAGCCACCAGCCATTATTCTCCCGGACAAGCACACCTTCAACGATAATGTCGGCTGAAGCCAGAGTATATCCAGCCTTCTTGAGAGCAGACCTGATGGCATCAAAAGAAACTGCCTTGCCGGGCTTGGGGACGAATTCGCCAAGCCCTCGCTTTACGTCAGTCACCCTTATATCGTCAGTTTTCGGCGCGAAATCGAGACTTCTCACGGCCTTCTTGATGTTGTAGACTCAGTTGCCGCAGAGGTAGCCGGCGATCTTCATCTGAACTTTCTTTACTTGGTGGATGCGCCGACCTCTAAGATGGCAGCGCTACTTTTATCCGGCTATGGCAGAGCCAGTCTTTGTCAATCTTAGTTGATTAACCCAAGACTGGGGTTATAGATTAACGTCAATTACCTGGAAGACTGGATGTGAAACAGTGATCTGTATTATCAGCAGCCAAATCTATATCTAGATTTTCTACAACGATCGTTTCTTTTAAAGAAATATTTGTTGTATAATATCTAAAAATAACATTGGATACCGAATGGTATATAATGATGCTAAGTGATAGGGAAGAGAATAGATACTCTGACAGCCTGGGGCTGCAGCTCCTTCGCGAGCAAGCAAATGAGGGCCGCTTTATTTTCACAATAAAGGAAGCCCTGCCTTTGGCCTCACGACTCGGTATTTCAGAATCCTACCTGCGTAAATTGTTGCACCAGCTCGTGGCCGGCGGCTGGCTCAGGCGGTTGCGGGATGGCCTCTATGCTGGCACCGGAACGCTTTTGGGAGATGTTGACATTCACCCATTTGCCATCGCCACCCATCTGGTAAGCCCATCGGCCATAAGTCACTGGTCGGCCATGAGCCATCATGGCCTCACCGAGCAGATTCCTCGTGCTGTGACAGCCTTCACGCCCAAGCGATTTATGACGCCCAGTATGCGCACGACCGCCAAGCAAGGCAGTATGTCAAAGCAGGCGTGGGAGGTCGAAGGCATACGTTACGAATATGTGATCGTTAAGCCCGAATTCTTCTTCGGCATCGAAGAGATATGGGTGGACCATAATTTTA
>DASTET010000868.1:0-3237 GCA_035709445.1 Blastocatellia bacterium
CGCGGTAATCTTCTACGGGGATCGCCCCGGCCACACAGCCGACATAGGCGAGCAGGTCGTTTCCTATCTCAGGCGGGAGCGGCTGCTTGAGCGCGATATCGCTGACGGCCAGACGCCCGCCCGGCTTGAGCACGCGGGCGATCTCGCGAAAGACTGCCTGCTTGTCGGGGACGAGGTTAATGACGCAGTTGCTGATGACGCAATCGACAGAGTTGTCCTCAAGCGGGAGCCTGTCGATTGTTGCGAGGTGAAACTCGACGTTGGTGAATGGCTTTCCGTCAGGCCCACGCTCGGCGTTCCGGCGCGCGAGTTCGACCATCTCCGGCGTCATATCGATCCCGATAGCGCGCCCTTCAGGCCCGACCTTTGCTGCGGCCAGAAATACATCGAGCCCGCCCCCGCAGCCGAGGTCGACGACCGTCTCGCCCGGCCGGAGGTTCGCCGTCGCCGTCGGGTTTCCGCACGAAAGCCCCATGTTGGCCTCGGCGGGAATGGCGGACAGCTCCTCGGATGAATACCCGAACGCCTCGGCCACGCTGCGGACCCCTTCGAGCTCGGTAGAAAGCCCGCTCGCGGCGATCGTTCCATATCTCATTCTGACTATCTGCTCAATCTCTTTTGACTCTGCCATCTCAGTATCCTTTCTTGAATCGCATTATCTATTTCCTGACCTTCGCGGATGTTATCTTTACAGGCTCGACGACCTGGCTGCGCGTGCAGCATTCGGAATAGAGAAATCCGAGCAGGTCTTGAAGCGATGCGGCGTTGGCCGAGTACCATAAGAACTGCTTCTCTTTTCTCACCTCGACCAGCCCCTCTATTCTGAGCTTCTCCAGATGATGCGAGAGCGTCGAGTTCGGTATCCCAAGCTCGGCCTGAATATCGCCCACCACCATCCCTTCCGGGTGCGCCGAAAGCAGAAGCCTCACTATCTCCAGACGCGGCTCCGCCCCGAGCGCCGCAAACATATCCGCATATCGCGCAGTCTCATTTTTCATATTTCTAAAATAGTAGAAATATCGAAATGTGTCAAGGACTTTTTTGAAGCGAGGGGGAGAGGCGAGAGGGGAGCGAGGCGGGAGTCCCGAGAAGGTCAATCGACCACGAAGCTGAAGAGCTTGAACTGACCGTCCATTTCGAGCATCGAGCCAAAGAGCCTCAAGCCGTGTTCGGCCCCCTTTTCGTCTTTCACCACCAGTTCGGGCTCTTTATGCACTCTGTAGGTCGAGTAGAGATCGATGCCTTTCGAAAACTTCAGCGATACGAGCTTGTATCGTTTGCCTTTGTGCATCGGCCATACTTCGTTGAAGCCCGCATCGCTGTTGAGCGTGGCCTGGTTCCAGGCAAATTCGCAAGTGACATTCGGGACGCGGCTCGAAGGAAGCTCCGGCCACACATGCTTGCAGAACTCCTCCTGAGTGAGGCGAAGCGACAGGACCCCCTCGCGGTCTTCTGCCGCCAGGAGCTCCAGAAACCGCTCGGCGAGCGCCTCCGGGTTCGACCGCGAATTGATCAGGGATCTTGGGCCGCGCGGCGTAGAAGAGACCGCAGGCGCGGGGTCTGCTGGCGGCGGCACCGATGAGTAGGCCCCGCCCCCCGTAGAGCAGCCCCAGTTGAGAATCGCAGTCGATACTAGAAACAAGATAAGGGGGGCCGTTTGCCGGCTGGCGAATGCGGCCATCCCTCTCAAGTTATTCCCCGTAGTCATTACTGTCCGAATACGTAGCTGACCCAGCCGAGCGTCCAGTCATCATTTGCATCGAACGCGCCAATGAAGTTTGTCGCCACAAAGAAAGGATCGTTCGCAAACGGCGGTTCGACGTTGCCGGCCTCAAGCGCAGCCGACCCGGCGCTCGGACGGAAGTCCGGCGCGGTGGTGTCGAAAGGGTCATTCAACTGCGGATCGATCTCCTGTATCTTAACCCCGTTGGCCTGGACTGCCGCAAGCGTGGCCCCGGCGGCTATATTCGGATTGTTGCCGCGATTGTCGAAGAATATAAAGCCGCGCAGCGAAAGCGACCCGTCGTTGAAGCCGGCGAACGTGGCATCGTCGCGGATCTCAAGCCCCACGTTCTTGAAGCCGGTCACTATGAAATTGCGGAACTGCCCGTGGGTGCCGACGCGCAGCAGTATGCCGCGAGTGCTGCCGGGCCCTTCGCCCGGAGCGCCGACCATCGTCACATTCATCATCTTGGGGGCGGACCTCGGTAAAAGGTTATGGTTCTCCGCGCTGTTGTCACATTCGAACCCATTGTCGGCCTCGTCCGCGCGCTGCTGGACGAGCGCGAACTGGATCTTCCCGGTCCACCCTTCGGTCCAGTCAATAGAATCGTCAGAAGCGCCGACCGCGACTATATTCTTTGCGTTTACAGTGCCGCCAAAAAACTCGAACCCGTCATCCCCGCCGAATGCGGCCTGCACGAACTCGACGGTCGTCCCGGCGCCGACGCCCTGGAACGCGATGCAGTTGAGCTCATTATCAGGGCTGATGGCGAATCCTCCGTATTCGACCCGGACGAACCTCATTATTCCGGAGTTATCATTGGGATTGGAATTGGCGCCGCCGCCGTATGTCCCGGTATCGCCTTCTCCCTCGGCCTCGCCGCCCGGGACGTTGACGGGCGCTCGCCCGTTAAAGATCAGCCCGCCCCAGTCGCCGCGTCTCTTCGTCCCGGCAGGCGCAGCGCTCGTAAACACTATGGGGTTTTCGCGAGTCCCCTGTGCATCGATCTGAGCGCCTCTATCGATGACAAGGAACGAGCCTGGAAGTCCGAAAACCTTCACGCCGGGCTTTACGATGAGCTTCTTTGTGATGAAGACTCCGCCCCGCAAAAGATAAACGACGTTGGGCTTCTTAAGCTTCAGCTTCTTCCTGGTGCCTTCAATCACGACCACATTCTGAGCCTGAGCTTGGGGGGCGTAGAGCCAGGTTCCCGAAAGTACTAAGCTCCCGATGAACGCTGCGGCCAGTAGCTTGCGAATCATGAGATCATTTCCTCCTGTAATCTGATCCGCGCCCTGTGTAAGGCGGCGGATGTTTGACGGTTACTGCGAGCTTATGAAGGCCCGCTTAAGTATTGCGCCGCGCGACCCGCTTCATTCGCGCTTAAAAGATTCTGTAAGAGATACTCATCTCGAAAGTCCTGCCGATTCGATAGACCCTGAAAGGCTGGTCTGCCTGCCGGAAATCGATCTGGCGATTGAGGAGATTCTCGACAGTAAATTCCGCCCGCCATT
>DASTET010000869.1:0-4940 GCA_035709445.1 Blastocatellia bacterium
TTGCGACGCTCAATAGGCGAAGGTCTGGTGTGGCTCTGAGCAAAAGTCATAGTTGCAAAGACGGTCAAGAAACAGAGCGCCATGATCAAAGAGGAAAAGATATTGATTGTAGTAAGCTGACGGAGTTTCATAATCGCTTCCCACGATTCCTGGAATAGAAGCCAGAATAGCTCCATAACTGCTGTCGCGCAATCTGGAATCAAGAATATCAATAGCCGGAGCTCATAGCGGCCTGACGCCGGGCATCACCGCGCGCGAACACGCTGGCTCTTATTATGAAGCTCCCTCCGGCGCTCCGGTGCAGACGGTTGTTAGACAGGCGCGCTTTAACATTCCTCGCTATCTCTTCTCCATCTCTTCTCTCTCCCGCCTGATCTTCTCCTCTAAATACCAGCTTATGTATCCCCTGTACTTCTCCTGCAATTCTTCCCTCCTCCAATCTTGTCCGGTTATCCTCCTTCGGCAGCCCCTTGTCCCGCAACTGCAATCCATCTCATATTCTCCGTCGTCCGTCATTGCCCAGTCGTGTGTCAACTCTTCTCCTGTCTCTATATCCCTCATCGCTACAAATATGATCTGTCCCTTTACTCCTATGTTTGGCTCACACGAATGATTGCTAAATATCATAGCGCCTTCTCTCTCCCGCTCGTGGAGTGGCCCGATATAGTAGCCTTCGGCTATCTGTATCTCTGCCGGCCCGAGACTCTTCTCTATCTCGTGAAGCTTCTGTCGGTCAAAAATATAGCCGCCTTTAATGGCGACAATCTCGCCTTTCATTATTGGCTCGGCTGCAAAGAGACCTCTGCCCTGAATCGGGCTCTGTTTTACGACTGCTTTTGGAGAGATATAAGAAAGACCCGACATTGCGAAGGATACCTCCTTGAGATTAGATTCCCTTACCATCAGAAGCCAGCAGCGAGGCTTCTGTGCATGTCTTTGCCGGGCGGCAGCTACATACCCTTACCTCTCCCATCCCAGAAGTTGATACTGCATAAACTCCAACATTCTTCTTATCAACTCGCGTGTCGTTTCGCTATCATCCATCACGTCGAATGAATGCTGCCCTATCTCATAATTGACGAACGTGATTGGAAGATTGCATTTCAACCCCTGGCTTATGAACCGGTCAATCGTTTCGTTCAGGTATGGTGTTTCGTCTTTACCTGCTCTCACAATATATAAGGCTGCTGTCTGTTGAAGATCAGTGACTGACTTCCCTGCGCAAGGATTGACGAACCCCCATTTCTTAGCAGACTCTGCTACGACTGTGGCTCCTTCCAGGTCTAGCATCAACCCATAACATAAGACGGCACACTTCAGATAGACACTGTTTTCCTGCATCAGAACCCATAAGGCATTCGGGACGTTCCCGGAACAAGCCCAGAGTCCGATCCTGTCCTTGTCGATCCCAAGCGCGGCGCAGTTGTCTCGAACATATCGAAGCAGGGTTAAAGCGTCTGTTGTCGGTTCTGTAGTCGTGTAGGTAATTGCGACCATTCCTGAGGCTGCCACCAATTTCCCCCAGGATATGTAAGAGAGCATGTCCTTTTGCTTACAACCGAGCATCCTCTGGAATCCCAGGTCGGAATATCCAAGCACAAATACGACAGCAGGTGACAGGTCTCCCCTCATTGAGTCAGGAGGATAGTAGATATCCATCGTAAGAAGATCTGAGCCGGGTGATTGATAATCCACATCCCGCCTGATTGAGACGGCATCCATATTAGGTAGTTGGAAGACCACCTTTCTCTTAGTGATATCAGGTTCCTGTTTTTCCTGGGTCATCGCGTAATTCCTTTGCCGCCTAACGTCGGACACCACAGGGCCGAAGCTCCGTGGCGCGTGCCCTGCCATACGAATCTCGCGGCGTGGCTCCAGTGCATGCTGTTGTTCTATGAGATGGAAGTCAAGAAAAATACCTCTCCTCACCTGGCCATCCTGACAACATTTTTACCTTTCAGTCATTGCTCTGCCTTCTGCTGGCGGAGACAGCTTCGCTTGCGCGCCCGGTGTTGGGCGGCAGGGTATAGTTCTGATATAAACTGAGCTTATTATGGAACTACAAACAGACAGGCTGCTGCTACGAATGTTCCGCGAAGATGACCTGGATCGCTACGCCAGCATTTGCGCTGATCCTGATGTGATGCGTTATCTCGGCGACGGCAATACACTCTCACGCGCAGAGGCATGGCGACAGATGGCGATGATTATCGGCCATTGGCATTTACGCGGCTACGGCATCTGGGCTGTCGAGGAGCGAGAGAGCAAGAAACTTGTGGGCCGGATAGGGTTCTTTAATCCAGAAGGATGGCCGGGGTTCGAGCTGGGATGGGGATTAGGAAGGGAGTATTGGGGAAGGGGATATGCCACTGAAGGAGCGAGACGTGCCTTGGAATATGCCTTCACCGAGATGAATAGAGAGAAGATAATCAGTCTTATACGACCAGAGAATCGGGGATCGATCCGGGTGGCAGAGCGATTAGGTGAAAGGCTCGAAGGGCGGACGGAATTGTTTGGGAAAGAGGTGCTGGTGTATGGCATAGAGGAGGCCGGGTGGTGACGACCGCATGCGCCGGCTCGTATGGTCATTCCAGCCGTTAGACGGCCCAGGTCATAACTCGATGATCGGAGGTCAATGAGATGCAATACACAGTTCGACAAGCAACGCCTCTGGACTTCTCAGCCATCGACAGACTCTGCGTTGAGGCGTATCAGGAATTTGAATCTGTTATCGGATCGGCTAACTGGCAACTGATGCGCGATAGCCTCTCTCACGTATCGGAATTATCGACATCAGGTGAGCTGCTTGTGGCTGAAGACAACTCAGGGATTCTTGGAGCAGTTCTATATGTACCGCCAGGGAAGTCGGATGGTGTAAGTATTCCCGTCGAATGGGCATCAGTTCGCTTGCTATGCGTGGCACCTCAGAGCAGGGGAAGAGGGGTCGGGAGGAGGCTGACACAGGAGTGCGTGGAGAGGGGTCGCAGAGATGGAGCAAAGGCGATAGGGCTGACAACGGGGGAGATGATGAAGGTAGCGCGGCCAATGTACGAGCGGATGGGGTTCAAGAGGCAGGAAGAGCTGGGCGAGAGGTTCGGAGTAAAGCGTGGTCTGTATGTTATGGACCTGAATGAAGCCGTCTAACAAGCCCATGCACGAGCCCGTATTTGATCACTCTCTTGTTCATAACAGCGTCACCTCAGAACCTGGTAAAAGAGAAGGAGAATCGCTCGCCCGTCACGGGATCGACTACCGTCACGGTCACAGGAGCGCCCCTCGGAAAGAGCGCATCCATGCGGTCCTTGCCGATCTTTGAGGTAATACGGCTGAGCGTCCCGCCGGGCAGGCTGAAGTCGGCCAGGTATTTGACCTTGGGAGCGGGCACGCCGTTGATCTCTATCTGAGTCGAGCCGCCTACAAAACCTAGACCGTCTATGATCAACAGCTTTTTGTTCGCCGTTATCTGGTTGATCCCCAGGGCAGGTGCGGAGGGCGATGTATTTGTCGAGGCGTTAAACACGTTCATCCGCGCCGAGCTGACGGACTTCGATGCAAGCGTAAGCACAGGCTCACCCTTTGAGACCATCCGCTCGCGGACCTGCTCCGGCGTGAGATTCGGCTCCTGGCTGAGTATCAAGACGGCAGCGCCCGCAACGTGTGGGGTGGCCATCGATGTCCCGTTTAACGCGCCGTACGCGCCGCCCGGGAGCGTGCTTGTGATATCGACGCCCGGCGCTCCGACGTTCACCGTCTTGCGACCGAAGTTCGAGAAGCCCGCCAGGTTATCTCCCCTGTCGAGCGCGGCCACCGTAACGATGGATGATATCTCTGCGCTCCAGGCAGCAGGATACTCCGGCGTCACGTCTATATCATCTCCGCGAAAATCCGACCCGCCGTTACCGGCGGCGCAGACGAAGAGTATCCCGGCCTTGCCAGCCTTCTTGATCGCCTTGCGAAGCGATTTCGACGGCGCATCGCCGCTCCAGCTCGCATTTATGACTCTCACGTTCACGCCGCGCTTCTTTTGATCTACGGCGTAGTTTATGGCCTTGACCGCGTTGGCCGCGTCACCGCTCCGCCCGCGAATGAACTTGAGGGCCATCAATTTGACTCGCCAGGCCACCCCGGTCACGCCGAGGTTATTATTGCCGACCGCGCCGACCGTGCCGGCGACGTGCGTCCCGTGAAAATCGGTCTCAACGTCGGGGGAGGGATCGTTCAGAGCAAAGTCCCATCCGTTTATATCATCGGCAAAACCGTTCGCGTCGTCGTCTATGCCGTTGCCGGGAATCTCGCCGAGGTTTACCCAGATGTTTGCGGCAAGATCAGGGTGCGCCACATCGATCCCCGTATCTATAACGGCGACGACTATATCATCGCTTCCCTGCGAGATGTCCCACATACGGGTTGCGCCGATGTCGGCCCCGACCTTGCCGGAGCTGGCGCCGGTGTTAAAAAGCCCCCATTGACGGTCAAAAAACGGGTCGTTTGGAATGGCCTGTGTGTAGAGCAGGTAATTCGGCTCGGCATACTCTACGCGAGGGTCTTGAAGCGCCCGATCGATTGCCTCTTCGACCGAGACCGTGCCGTCAAGCTGCACAAGAAAAAGACCATCATCATCGCCGCCGATTCCTATATCCAGACTCGACACCCGCGCGCTCCTGGCCGAGAGCACCTGATCGGCGATCACGTCGGGAGCGACCTCTCTTAATACTTCTGACCTCACCTTGACGAGTATCTGTCCCTCGACGCGGGCCGGTCTCGGACCGGGTCTTTGCGAATGGACGTCAGGGCCGGAAATGGAGACTGCAAGAAACAGTAGCAGCGCGGCAATAATCCTTGAGTGATTCTTCATCGGGCTACCTCGATTGCGCGGCGCGGATCGGTTCTCCGCGCGTCTAAAAGAATATACGCAAAATCCTGAAAGGTCTGCGGGGTTT
>DASTET010000870.1:0-3026 GCA_035709445.1 Blastocatellia bacterium
TTCTGCGCCTCGCCGGTCTTTCCTGAGACGGCGTAGGCATGGCCCAGGATCGTAAGGTAGACGGAGGCGGACGGCAAGAGTTTTACCGGCTCCTGAGCAGCCGAGACGGCCTGATCGTGCAAGCCTTTCTTTTGATACGCCGCGCACAGGAAGACATAAGCCGGGCCAAAACGCTGATCCATCTGTATCGATTTAAGCAACTGGGAGATCGCTTCGTCATAAAACCGAGCCGAATAGAGTATTCGCCCGTGAACCGAGTTTATGATAAGCGATAACGGGTCAAGCTCCTGCGCGCGTTTGATGCGCGCAATAGCCTCGTCGTGGCGGCCCATCGCGGATAAGTACTCGGCATACCATTGATGAGCCGTTGCATAGTTCGGGTTCAGATCGAGGGCCCGTTTGAACTCTTGCTCGGCGGCAGTAAAATCCAGATCATAACTCGTCAGCATGTTCGCCAGCGAGGTGTGCGCTTCGGCCAGTCGAGGGTCTATAGAAAGCGCCTTGAGCGCCGCCGCTTTGGCCTTCGGGAAACCTTCGTTGGGCGCAAGCAACCCGTACGTGCTCTGCAAGGCATAGCAATCGGCAAGGCCCGTGTATGACAACGCATAATTCGGGTCTTCTTCCAGAGCGCTGTTAAAGAACCCTTTGGCCTTCTCAAACCCTTCTTCGCTTCTTTTGTTCAGCCAGTACTGTCCCTTCAGGTATGCCTGGTACGCGGCGCCGCTTCCCGTTTGACGCTTGAATGTAACCCTTTCTCCTTCTCCTACGAGGTTCGGCCTCAGGTTCTCATAGATATCATTCGATATCTCCTCCTGGATCGAGAGCGCATCAAGCGCCTTGCGGGCGAACCTCTGACCCCAGATCACCCGGTTGTCTATTGTGTCGACAAGCTCGACGCTCACGACTATGTCCGCGCCCTGCTGTGCGACCCGCCCCGTAAGCACGGCGCGGACTCCGAGTTCGCGCTCCACCTGTTGAGCGTCCATCTGCCTTCCTTTGTAGCGAAAGACGGAGCTTCGAGGTATCACGCGAAGGTTTTGAAGCTGCGACAGATTGTAAATTATGCTCTCTGTCAGCCCGTCGGAAAGGTACTCGGCGTTGGGATCGCCGCTTTCATTGGCCAGGGGAAGGACGGCCAGAGAGTCTATGGTGGTATCGCCCCTGGTAAAATAAAGAATCGCGGCTACGGCAACGATCAAAACTGCCAGCGCCGCAATCAACACTTTGCTGTTTCGACTCAATCCGCGTAAGCCTGGCTCCGAAGCGGACGCAGTTGAAGCTGTCGGCGCTGTCGAGCTGGCGGTCTCAAACGAGAGCCTGCGGCCAGGGTCTGATGCGAGAGACTGCTCCAGCTTCGACTCAAAGTCCAGTTGTTGCTTTAGCCCCCTCAAATCAACAAGCATATCGCGGATGGACTGGTATCTATCTTCCTTATCCTTGCGCAACGCCTTTGAGACGATCCGCTGTAACTCAGCCGGGGCGCCCGGAAGATAATGAGAGATCGGCTGCGGCTCTCCCATGAGTATGGCGGCTATAAGATCGCTTGTGGTCTCGCCTTCAAAAGGGGTGCGGCCCGTTATCATCTCATAGAGCAACACACCGAAGCTGAAAACGTCGGTCCGCGCGTCAACGTCTTTGCCGCGCGCCTGTTCCGGCGACATATAGCCGAATGTGCCGAGCAGCATGCCCGGCTGCGTATCGAGCTTGGCGATGGTAGGCGCCTGAGTATCGGTAGAAGATGGCTGCTGCTCTACGAGCTTGGCCAATCCGAAATCGAGGACTTTCACATACCCGTCGGGCCGAAGCATCACGTTGTCCGGCTTTATGTCCCTGTGAATAATCCCTGCGTCGTGTGCTGCCGCGAGCGCGCTGGCGATCTGGACCGCCACATCGAGCACCTGGCCCAGCTCCATGCGGGTCTGTTGTCTGTGCTCGCGCAGGGTCTTACCCTCGATGAACTCGGAGGCTATGAAGTGGAGCGAGTCTGCCTGACCGATATCGTAGATGGTGATGATATTAGGATGATTGAGGGCTGATGCGGCCCTGGCCTCCTGAGTGAACCTTCGCAATCTTTCAGCGTCGCCGGTGAATGCTTCCGGCAATAACTTGAGAGCGACTTTTCGGTTCAGCCGGGTGTCTTCTGAAAGGAAGACTTCACCCATGCCGCCGGCGCCGAGTTTCCTGATAAGGCGGTAATGAGAGATAGTGTCTCGATGCATTCGAACCCCATAACCCGGTCCGTCCCTTCCGGCCTGCCGGGCCACCAGTTTCGCCTCTTGCACACATTATAGACCGAATTGGCCCTTTCGCCACTTTAGTCGTAGGTTTTGCGCAATCTGTTAACAGAGGGCGACTCTTGCAACCCCTACCCGACCGGGGAATTGTTTCTTCCGATTTTTCGTGTATATTCAGGGCTGAGCGTTGACGAAGAGGAGAACTTATTAATGGATTCAACAGTCGTTTACATGTTGTTGTTCACTCTGTGGCTCGGGCTGCTGGCAATTCTCATACTTGACAGGATATTTGAGCGGGAGAAGAAACGGCGCGTCTGAGCAGTCGATCTCCAGGCCCCGCGCTGAAGATCGCATTTTCTTTGCCCCCCTTGCGCACTCAGTCGAACTCCGCTAATATTTCGATTTTCGAGCCTGAGCTTGATGCTCCTTGATTATGACTCGTTCGTCTAGGGGCCTAGGACACCGCCCTTTCACGGCGGCAACACGGGTTCAAATCCCGTACGAGTCACCTTTAATTTGATGCGCTCACATCCAAGCCCGAAGGTTTATGCCTGCGGGCTTTAATGTTCTTTAACGAACCTCTCCGGGTACTACTTCAATCCCTCCAGTTATCTTCGGTTTTTTCCGGATCTCTGACAAAGAAACTATTGACTTGGCGAGCGGTTCGAGAATAATGGCCATGCCGTAAGTAATCTTACATTCAATAACGGCCCCTCAAAATATGAGCCTATAAGAAACACAGGCAGTTCGCGTTGCGGTGTTCCCATTCTCACGGGTTGTGTTCGATTTATT
>DASTET010000871.1:0-2242 GCA_035709445.1 Blastocatellia bacterium
CTCGAAGAGGCGCTGGAAAACTTTGCGGGCTGCGCCGTCATAATCAGCCACGACCGCTGGTTTCTGGACCGAATAGCCACGCACATACTCGCCTTCGAGGGCGAAAGCCGCGTCGTCTGGTTCGAGGGGAACTACTCTGAATACGAAGCGGACCGCCGCGCGAGGCTTGGGGCCGCAGCCGACCAGCCTCACCGGATCAAGTACCGCCAGCTCACGAGAGAGTGAAAAGTGAAAAGTGAAAAGTGGCTTTAAGTCGGAATCCTGATCGATAGTCAATCACGCCTTATAGCTCGAACCAATGTCACTGGCATAGTGAACAACAATCACAACTTTTCACTTGTAACAACTCAGCCCGATTCATCGGGCTTGCCCGGAGGGCAATCAGGCCAGCCGTTTTACGGCTGGTTTATGGCCGAACAACTCAACCGAGCCCGTTTCAACGGGCTTTCAACTTTCGGGCTTTAGCCTGCGGGCTAAAGCCGTAATGAGAAGGACGCTCAAGCGCCCTTTGATGAATCGGCCCGAGCAAACCAGTCCTAAAAGGACCGGGCTATATGCCTTCGGCAAGCCCGATGAATCGGGCTGTGGAGTTACTTTCACTTTTCACTTTTCCCAGAAGAATTTGCCTCGCGGCTTCTTCTCCGGGTAGACCTGGTCCATGCTCTTCGTCTCGTAGAGCGCGCCGTTTATCATTACATGGCTTATCGACTCCGTGTTGCGGATGTTTTCGAGCGGGTTACGGTCCATCACCATCAGATCGGCAAGCTTTCCTGCCTCGATTGAGCCGAGGTCTTTATCCATCCCTATGTACCACGCGCCGTAGAGCGTGCCGCACCGGATCGCCTCCATCGGCGTGAGCCCGCCCTGTTCGAGCATCCACAGCTCCCAGTGCGCGCCGAGCCCCTGGAGCTGGCCGTGCGCGCCGAGCATAGCCTTTCCGCCCGCTCGCACCAGGTCCTTTACGCTCTTAGCCAGGTCGAAGTGAACGAAGTCATCATCGGGGACCATCATCCGCCGCCGCGACCGCGCATCGATTATGCCGCGCGGCGTGAAGCGGAGTAGCCTTTCGTTCTCCCAGACATTCGTCTTCTGATACCAGTAATTCTCGCCCCATATCCCGCCGTACCCGACGACGAGCGTCGGCGTGTACCCGGTCTGGCTGCGCGCAAACAGAGTCAGCACGTCCTTATAAAGCGGCGCGACGGGTATGGCGTGCTCTATTCCCGTGTGGCCGTCGAGTATGTGCGTCATGTTGTAGTAGAAGGTCGAGCCGCCTTCGGGTACGACCATAACGCGGTGCTCGCGCGCGGCCTTGATGAACTGCTGGCGCTGATTGCGGCGCGGCTGGTTGTAGCTCTTGACCGTGAACGCGCCGACCGCCTTGAGCCGTGCGATGTGCGCCTTCGCGTCCTCGTAGCTGTTGACCACCGACTTTTCGGGGTTCTCGGCCCCGTAGAGTATATAGCCCGTAGAGAATATGCGCGGGCCGACCATCACGCCCGCTTTGACCATCTCGGATTGCGAGAAGACCATCTGCGTCGAGGCCGACGGGTCGTGCGTGGTCGTCACGCCGTATGCAAGGTTGGCGTAGTAAGGCCATTGCTTTTGCGGGCTGATGTCGAGCGCGGTATATCCCATGTGAGCGTGAACGTCGATAAGCCCCGGCATGATGGTCTTGCCCGCCATATCGATCCTTTGCGCGTGGGGGGGGATATCGATCCTCGCGCCGACTGCTTTGATTCGATTATATTCGATCAGGATATCACCCTTCTCGATGACCTCGTCCCCGCGCACGGTTATGATGCGGGCGTTCGTAAGCGCCACCGACCCGCGCGGGCGGGCCGTTTCGAATTCAAAGCCGATCCTGGTCGTTCGAGGCTCAGGCGCTTTCTCGTCCTTCGCAAGCTGCCTGAATATGTTGTCGAGAGACTGCTCGTGGAAGTTCTCGCCGAGCGTCCACTCCACCGTCTTGCTGTCTGCGGACCACGCGAGCCAGTCGCCCGAAGAGGCGGAGACGGTCTTTACCGGGACGATGGTCTCGGTTGCGCTGAGCTTGAGCGTCTTGCCGGTTCGAGGGAACGGCGCGAGGTAGAGCTTGTGCAGCTCCTTGAAGAATACCCACTGGTTATCGGGCGAAGGAATTATCTCAGCCGCATACTTCGACTCGATGTGAGGCTTGTAATCATCGCCCGTGAGCTTCACGCTGCTCAGATAAGTGTTGGTATGCGTCACTCCCTGAGCC
>DASTET010000872.1:0-4101 GCA_035709445.1 Blastocatellia bacterium
AGGGAGGCATACCTTTAACATCCCGGCCTTTCTGAGCCCGGTTATAAGCTCAAGAAACGGCACGAAGAAGCTCTCGCCCTGCGCGTGTTTTGAAGACAGAGCGTGTGGATGTCCATATACGACTACCCACCCGCCCTGGGCCGCGCACCTGCAAACCGCGGCCTTCGTCGCATCATCGAAGCCCGCATGCGTATTTAGTCTTAGACAGGTGACTCCGCTTATATTCTCAGGGTGGACCGGCCGAGCCGACCGCCTATGCCGAAACCGGTCTGCGAGTCGCTGCGCAACGGGGCGATAACAGACGCGACAGAAGCGGTATCCGCATTCGCCGAGCGTCTCGCATAATCGCTGCAAATCGGTCCGCTCCTTTTTGACCGCCTTCCGCTCGGAGAGGCTGAAGGACCACCCCGCCGGATAATCGAACGGCTGATTGAATGGAGGAACGAAAGAGACGACCGGCGCGCTTATGCATTGTTCGAGCGCGTCCTTGCTGTTCTTTAATGTCTCTTTAAGCGCCTGCCGGTGCAGGCCCGGCAGCCATTCGTGGTAGAACGAATGGCTCGCGACCTCGTGACCGGCAGCGTGTATGCGCCGGATCTGCGCAGGGTCATGATAGGGGCGCTCGCCGGGAAGGGCCGCCGCGCCCACCACGGCAAAACATGCCTGGACGTCGAACTGGGCGTGGAGTTCCAGAAGCCTCTCGGTGTTTTCAAATTCCAGGCGTCCCCAGTCCTTCGGGCCGCCGCCGCTTCGCGATCTGTCGGCCCCCCACTGGGTGTCGTAATCCCAGAAAAGCAGCAGCCTGCCGCCCGTCACCTGCCCTGCCTCCGAACCGCGTTCCTCTGTCTGAGCTGTTCCCGGCGGGCCGCGATCTGCCTGTTCAGCGCAACCCGCTCCAGCATCGAAGAGAGGTTCTCCTTTGTCAGGATAGCGGCGTAGCTTAATCCAAAAGTAAGCGCCGGGGCCGCGAGCCGCATTCCATCGATCATCATGAAGAGAAGACACCAGCCTATCATCGACGCGGCAAGGGCTTTGCCGACGAGCGACTTCGCCCTCCTGATTCCCAGCACCGCCATGACGAGGAGCAGGAGTATCGCAGCAGCGCCGAAAATGCCGTGCTCGGCGAGCAGCCGGGTGTACTCCGTGTGAGAGGCGACGTATTTAAACATCTCCGCCCGGTAAAACATTCCCATCCCCGGCCCGACGCCGAAGACCGGGTTCTCCCTCCATATCTGAAGGTCTACCATCACTATTTCATCGCGGCCCGTCGGATCGGTGTTCTGGAAGCGAGTAGAGAGCGACCCCCCTGTGAAGGTATCGAGATATGGGAGCAGGACATAATTCGTGATCACAAAGATCGCGGTCACTATGAGGATTATCCTTATGCGCGAGTTGTTGTCCCTGACAAGATAAAGCGATGCCAGGAGCGCGCCGCCCGCCGCCATATAGAGTCCGCCTCTGGAAAAAGTCATGGCGCTTTGAACGCCCATCAAGACCATCGCGCCGAACATAAGTACCTTGAGCGCCAGGCCGGTCCTCGAATCCAGCAACAGGAAGAGGGTCAGCAAAACGCCCAGCCCTAAGATGGCAGAGACCTGGTTCGGGCCAAAGCCGCCGCTCGTAGCCTTGTTCGACGCCTCAGAAAACTTCAGGGCCGAGGCCGAAAAGGTCGTGAAGGCTGTGATGGAAGCGATCCCTACGACCGGGCCGATCAGCGAAAGAAACATCCGGTGAAGCTGTTCTACGGTTATCTTCAGGTTCGAGAAGAACCACACGCAGACCATCAAAGCGAATGGGCCTGACAGGTTGAAGCTCAGGCTCTTTCGGGCATACTCCAGGCCGAGATTCTGAAACGTCAGAAAAGCAGAGGGGAGCAGCAACAGGAAATAGAGCATCGGCAGGATCGCCCACTTTATCCGGCCTGTCCTGAGCAGCGCCAGGATGAAGATCAAGGCCGTCGTGTATTTGCTGTACTCCCAGAGGACCTGGGCGTCCGTCATTCGCCAGAGCACCTCTGCCCCTGTGATGTATGCGGCCACATATGCCGCCCGCTCCAGATGATGCTTCGCGAGCACCCATACAGATCCGACAGCGAGCGTGAGCAGCGCGTGTGCCGTGGCGATCGATTCGGAGTTGAACATCAAGATTGCCAGCGGCGCATGCGCGGCTAAGAATATCCCGGCACTCAGCCATGTGTTCTTGACCGAAACGCGGGCCGGCATCTGAGCAAATGCGCGGGGCCCGGCAGCCGGAAATGTCTTTGCAATAGTGCTGTTCATGAAAGCGCCTCGCTGTAGAGACCTTCAAGCAATGCGGGCAATCTGTCGACCGAGTAGTTCGACTCAATATATTTGCGAGCGCGGCTGCCCAGCTCCGCCCTCAAGTGCGCGTGATTGATCAATGCAAGCAGTGCGTCCGTCATAGATTTATCATCGCCCGGCTCCGTCAGATAGCCGGTCTCGCCGTCTCGAACGACCTCGGGCACGCCCCCTACACGCGTCGCCACTACCGGCAAACCTGAAGCCATGGCTTCGAGCACGACGTTTGGGGTCCCCTCGAAATCTGATGTGAGGACCAGAATATCCGCCTGATGGTAGATCGGCCTCATATCCTGAACAGGCTCTCTGATCTCAAACGTCTCAGGTGATAACCCGAGCTCTCTGGCCTGATCTTCCAGTCGGGCCTTTAATGGCCCCGCGCCGACTATCAGCCCGCTGACCGGCTTATCCGATCTTTGCTGTAGCTGAGCGAGCACGTCGAGGAAACGGTCGATTCGCTTCTCTTTTACAAGGCGCGCTACGGCGATCAGCCGTAGCCGGTCTCCTTCTCGCCGTCCTGCCGGTTTGAACTGATCGCTGTCGACGACATTCGGCAGGAAATGAAGATTCTCTGAGGGCACTCCCCAGTCTATCGCCCTTCGCATCGCCGCGCGGGAATTGACGACAAGCGAGCGAGGGGCGCGAAGATTCAAACGGCCAAGCACCTTGCCGCTGCTCCAAACCTCGGTCGCCCCGCTGTTGCGCAAGGCCCCTACTTCGCGTATGCCGAGCGCCCGCGCCGCCGCCACCGCATACAGATTCGTAAAGACGTGCTGGCTCTGAAGCACCTGCGGCCTATGCCCTCGCAGAGCTTTCAAGATCGAGGCCAGTCGCAACATCTTCGATTCCTGCTCGCCGACCCAGGTGACGGAGATGCTCAGCTCGCGGATCCTTTTCTCCCAGAACTCTCCCTTCGTTAGAGACAGGACGCGCACTCCCACGCCGCTCTGCTGAAGAGACTTGAGGATGTGGAAGAGCTGCCTTTCGGCCCCGCCCTGCCCCAGAGTCCCGGCAATAAAACAGACCTCTTTCGGTAGCATCCCGGTCATTCTCCCGTTCCAGGAGACTCGCTCACCTCGGATTATGAGCCTGAGCCGCGCGCGTCAAACAGGCGGCTCAGAGTCACTAAAACATATTAAAGGCTCAATGCCCGGTTTAATCCCCGTTGTTTACCTCACCGATGAAACGATGCTTTGTAAACTCGACGGCCAGCCCGAAAAAGCCGCTTGGCCGCGGTTCGACTCGCACTGCGACCCCTTCTGTCTCTACGACGGGGCCGGGCCGCTCCCTGCTAAGCGAGAGCTGGATGTTGATGAATAGCTTCGCGTCCTTTTTAACGATCTTTTGGAGGCGCAGATATAGCCCGCTTGCGCTAAGATCATCCAGCACCGTATCGACTTCAAAGGGCTTGCCATCCGCGTCGATTCCTCTGATCTTGGCGATAAACGGCTTGTAGATTCGCGGTTTCCTTCTACGTTCCGGTCCGACATAGGGGCTCGACTCGCCGGTCATATACTGCCTCCATGTTTTCATATTTAGGACTCACTCAAACTGGAAAAATAAGAGTCGGGACATCTGAGTTATTGACGCAGGTTGTCCGTTAGCAACATTACTTGAGCAGATTAACGATTTGACCCTCTTGATGAGCTAAGTCCTTCAAACAGACTTGGACCAGCGCTGTGAGCATTTGTGTTTGCGTTGAGAGCGAAGCGAGTGACCGCTCAGCCGCCTTCAGGCGGCTTCCCCGAAGGGCAGATAGGCCAGCGCTTTTAGCGCTGGTTAT
>DASTET010000873.1:0-9926 GCA_035709445.1 Blastocatellia bacterium
CTCGACGCCGGATGGCTGCCGGGCTCGCGTTTCAGCTTCGTGCCGTCCAGGTCGCAAAATCTCAACTCGTCCGCGAAGTATTCATTGCATACAGGACATACTTTCATAACCTTGCTCCCTAATCCGCTATAGCAGGTCCGAGTGATGGCAGACCTGTATTCTACCATCGTGCGCACTTTATTGAAAGCATCGATCAGGGAGCAGAGAAAGAGCCGCAGATTCGACCGCAATTTCGGCGTTAATCCGCGGCTCTTTTTGAGACGAGACTTCAAGCATCATAAAGGGCGGCAATAAGGCATCCGCGAGCGGTTGCAGTAAGCGGGTCATCGGCCATGCGTATCTCCGATATTGCGAGCGGGAACCCGTCGCGCTCGATAACCTGGCGGAATTTATCGAGGAACCCGCGCGGCTTGGCCGTTCCGCCGCTGAGCACGATCGGTATGGGGTTATCGATTCGCGGCAGATTATGCGTCTCTGCAAGCGCGCTGCGGAGCGATCCGACGAGCGACAGGACCACATCGTCATAATAGACGTGCAGCGCGCTCTCATACTTGTTCTGCGGCGCGCGCGAAAGGTCGAGCCCTTCTTCCTTGATCAGTCGGATCCTCGTAGCCGACTCGTTTGTCACCATAGCGACGCTGTTATCTACGTAGTCGCCCGCTTTGGGAATGGAGAAGGTCATCACCGGCAGCGACATGAAGGCCAGCGCCACGTTGCACATCCCGCCGCCGCAGCTTACTCCGATCCCGCTGAAATTGTCGCGCTCCATCTCTGCGAAGACGACGGCCAGCCCTTCATTTATTCCCCTTGCCCTGTACCCCATGGAATCGAGCAGGTTCTTCAGCATCGCCTCGTGATAGACGAGGTCGGCCCCGGTCTGCCCGCGAAGCGCGCCCGGCACGCTGAACCGAAGGTTTTCGCTCTTTTTCGAACGCTTCACAAGCTGCTGGACTATGGCCTGTATCACCGGCAGCGAGTACTCTTCGTTAGGGTTTAGCGTCCCGGCCATCATCGGGCGCCGGACCTCCGCGTTAAAGACGTTGGCGAATTTCGCCGCCTCGTTGCCGTAGACCTGAAGCGAGCCGCCGCCGTTGATCTGGTATGTGACCTTATTCTGCTTGAGAATGTTTTCTGTGAATCGTGAGAAAGGGACTGTGATGAAAGCGTTCAATTCCGCGCTGGTCTTGACATGCTCGACGGTCCCACAGGCCAGCACGAGCCGGCTCGTTCCGATGTCGAGCCCCAGGGCCGAGCCCTCGGCATGCGTGGCTTCGGTCGACGCTTCCTCTTGTTCTTTGTGCTTATTCATATCGCCTCCAATCATGTTATCGGTTTTGTCTAGCTTGAGGGGCTCGGTGTTCAGGCTAGCCAGAGCTTTCCTGGTTGCTTTGAGCTTGACTGCCTTGCCTGCCGGGACCGGGCGCGGGGGATTGCTGCCCGATGCCGGAAGGAGGCCGCCGCGTTTTGGTTTTAATTGCAGACGTCCGAGCCCGCGTATATAAATCGAGTTGTCGCCGCCAAGCTCGCGCTTGATTATCTCAAGCGTCGCCTGTACGCCGCGCGCGGCCCTGCGCCGCGTGATCCCTGCGCGCCGGGCCGACTCATTTATCAGATCGGTCTTGTTCATTGCCGAGATCATCCCTGGCTTCCGGCAAGCGCGAGCTGCCTGCGGTAAATCTGCTGAAACGAGCGCCAGCCCATTCGCCTGTCTTCTTCGACGGTGCGGCCTTCTCGCTTCGCCCCCTCGCGCAAAGCCGATTCGGCTCGCTCAAGCCCCGGCCACGACCTGCCGCCGGCAGCCGCTATATACGCCCGGTCATAGGCGAAACCGAATCGCGAAACCGCTACAAGCTCGGTCTCATACTTGTTGCTCAGACCGAGCGCCTCGAACGGAAACCCCGCTACCCAGTCCGTGTGGTAGCCCATGAGTCGGTTCGAAGGGTTTATCGAGACCAGCCCGTGCGTCACGCAGTTGGCATCCGAGATGTCATACTTCGACCTCAAGACGGCAGTTAGCACGCGCGCGGCATATATCTGCGCTTCGTTGATCCCGTCCGGCCCAACCGCCCCGCCGCCGCTCGATCTGCCCTCAAAGCATATCCCTATGAAGCTGGGGCTAAGCCCGACATAAAGGCTTCGCCCATCGCTCCACATGGAATTGCCCGCGTGATTGGCCGTAAACTCGTCGCGCACGATCCTGTAAATCCGCCCGAAGCGGTCGATGATGTAGTTGTACAGCTCGTGCTCGCGCGCATATTCGAGCAGCGCGCGCGAGCGGTCTTGCAGCGACGAGTTATAGTTGTCGGCGAACGGCAACAGATCGCTTTCCGATAAGTGATAGAGAATGCCTATCGGGGCCGTCACCGCCTCGGTTTCATCCGATCCGCCGGGTAGAGCGTCGAGCGAAAAGCGATAGAATCTTCGCGCCGCTCCTGTCGTTTCGTGCTGGGTAAGTACCCGCGCGCCGTTGCTGTAGAACTCGTACCCGTCGCCCTGCTCGGCGAGCCAGACCTTATCGAGCCCCAGGCCCGCCTCCGATCCTATTACCTTTACTGCTTCGACGCCCGGGCCGCCCTCTGTCGTCTTCGCCGCGACGATCTCTCGGGCTTCGGTAGAAGTCGATATCCCGGTCACTATCTTTGATACCGCGTAGATGAGGCTCGCGCCTGCGCCGAGCGCGAGGATTATGCAAGCGCCATAGACGGCAAATCTTATGCGGTAGAGCAGTGACGTGAGCCTGAGCGCGAGCGGAGCAGGCTCCGTCGGCGGGAGCACCTTCGCAAGCTCCGCGATCAATATTGCTCGCTCGGGGAGCAGCCCGATCAGCGGCAGCTTCATCCATCGACGTTGCTGTGGATTGAAGTTTAGCGTGTTGTTGAGAAACTTCAGCCGCAGGACCGGCGACTTGATATAGCGCGAATACCGGTCGACAAGTTTTGCGTATCTTAAATCCTGCGGTTTGAAATCCGGCACTTCGCCAGCCCCTTGCGGCTACGGTTTTTGGTATTCGACCACCATCATATTCAGATTCAGGCCCGCCGCCCGCGCGCGCATACGTGATTGCGCGGCATATCTCTGCGCCTCTTCGGCGGTCTCGAATCTTCCCACGCGAACCCTGAAGAACCTTCGCCGCCCGTTCTCAACAGGGACGATGTAGGTTGATATGCCTGCCCGCATGAGTCGTTCGGAATAATCCCGCGCCGACGCCTCATCAGGAAGCGCGGCCACCTGTAGCGTATATTTACCTTCGACCTGGTCCCTCTCAACAGGAGGCGGGTTCGCAGTCACAGCCGTCCTGCTTTCAACTGTGGCCGCTCCGGTCGCGGGCTGGGCCGGGGTCTGGGCCGGTTCGTCCGGGGCGGTCGCGACGGCCTTTCCGTTAGAGACTCCGGCAGCGGTCTCCTGCGCCCGGCCATCTCCTGCCAGGGGGCGGTATACAAAGTAATAAAGGGCGGTGACGGAGGCAAGCGCCAGAATGATGAGGAGCGGGGCGCGCAGTCGTCTCTCCCATCCGGGGCGCTCGGACTCTACGATCATCGGCCACTCATTTCGAGAATACTCCCAGGCCGGAAGCGGGTCATCCCACGGGTCGGCGGCGACCGCCGCCGTGTTTGCTTCCACCGGATCAAGGGCAGCCGCTTCGGCGCGCGCCTCTTCCTTTTGCTCGTGGTCTTCTACCCGCTCGTCTTGATCAAGCTCCTGTTGCTGTGGCTCTTCATAAAAGGGAGGCATTTCGAGAGGCCCTGTAGTGGGAGCCCCCTGCGGCATGGTCCTGTCGTCGTAATAGTCCTGGTCGTCGGG
Organism: Blastocatellia bacterium; assembly: GCA_035709445.1. GTDB lineage: Bacteria > Acidobacteriota > Blastocatellia > UBA7656 > UBA7656 > DASTET01. The sequence continues at coordinate 3,802 of DASTET010000873.1, forward strand.
CGCGGCCTCGGGCTCGTCTTCGATACTATAAGGCTGATACTCCTGCTCTGCCGTCTGAAGGTTCTCGAAACTACTCGGGGCAGGGGGCTCGACCTCCACGAGTTCATCGAAGAAGGCAGGCTCTTTAAGGGGCGGCTCGAATTGCCGGGCGACGAAAGCGGTCTGAGGCGCTTGGGCGGCTGCTGCGGGGACCTTCCCGTTCGGCACTATCGTGTGCACAAGCGTACGGCAATCGATGCACAACCGCGTGACGTAGGGTTGATGGTCGGACGGCGATACCGTCTGGCGACATAGAGGGCAAATCGTGTTTGTCAATTCAAGTTGCATCAGAGTATCCCAGGTCATTCATTAAGAACAAAAACAGGATCGACGATCGCTATGTCTGGCCTCGACAGATACAAAGCCCGTCAGGAGCAGCTTTCAAGCCTTCTTGTCAAATCGTTATTCTAAGGGGCAATTGCATCTGTGGGGCAGAAGCTTAGGCGGTCCGATTATAACATAGGGCGATGCTTTTACAAGCCGATCCGTCATTTTGACCGCTCGGCTGTCGAGGGTCGCTCGCCTCAGGTCGGCTTCTATCAGGCGCTCGATACCTCTTTTGCCTTGAGCGAGGCGATATAAGTCTCGATCTCTTCGCGGTCTTCTTCGTCAAGGCTCAAAAACTCCACGCCCAGCCCGACTCCTTTGCGCGCATAACAGACGCGAGATACTGCTATGACGCGGTGTTTGTTGGGCAGTTCGAATCTGACTACCATTCGCGTCCCGGCTCGTATGGGTTCCTCGGTCGTTATGAACAGACCGCCGATGCTTATATTAGCCATGTTCTTTCTTACGCGAGAGGGGCCGCTGCTACTGTTTGTTAGCTCGTATTCTACCTGTGCGACTATGGGCGCACGTTCGAACCGGCGTCGTTCGAGTTGAGCGGAAGTTTTCATACAACTCCTTAATTTTGCGATTCGCCCGGTCAGGAACGTATGCTGCTGCCGGCCTTTCGCCTGCTGTAATCGCCCATGGGGGAAGGGCTCAGCTTTAGGCTAAACATTACATAGTTCAGCTCTCGTTGACAAGTTCAAATATGGACAGGGTCAACGGGTGTGCCGGATATGTCGGTTCCTTTCCATTTTCCATCTGTCATTTTCCCGAAAGAACGGTTCGGATCAATGAAAAATGAAAAACGGAAAATGGAAAATGCCCCCCCTCTCGCGCAGGTGATGACTGCATGGCTCCGTCTATTATTGACCCCGGAAGTGGGGTATGTCAGAATTGCGAACGCCCCTTGGATAGAAGCCGCGCTAAATTAGGAGTCAGAAGCCAGAAGCCAGAAGATGGCCGAGGATTAGTCTGATTTCTTTCACTCGGCGGCAATCGAGATACTACGCGAGAGATTCTGGCTTCTGACCCCTGGCTTCTAACTGTATTGGAGATTCAAACTCATCAGAGGTTGTGTTATTCTAATGTCCCATTCTATGGAAGAACGCATAGTAAACCAGGACGATGTTTGCCCCAACTGTGGGAACAGCGGCAACGAATCGGGGGCGAGCTTCTGCCAGACGTGCGGGGTTCGACTCGGGTCGAGCCTTATGCCTCCCCCTCCTCCGCCCAATCTCTTCGAATCCGGCAGAGTCATCGCGGGGCGGTTCCGCATCGAGTCGCTTCTGTGGACAGCGCCGACCTATAACGCTTATTCGGCAACCGGCGTCGATTCGCTCGAAACGCTCTATACCATAATAGAACAGCTCGCGCAGGATGATCCGCTTGCAGAGCTTTCGCTCATAAACGCGACGGCCCCGCCGGGCACTATCGGGGGCGGTCGCGTCTCTGGAAACCTCGAAGATGCCGCCGCCGCCTTCGAGCGCTTCGGCATCTTCAAACCCATCGAGCACACGGTCGAAAGCGATAACCTCTACATAGTCTTTGAGCATATTCAGGGACAGGCGCTCGCCCATCTCGACCAGACCGGCGAGAAGGAGGCGAGACAGATAGGGCTGTTGTTGTGTGACCTGGCCGAGCGGTTTCACCGTCACGGCTGGGTCTATAACGGTTTCGAGCCTTACGGCATCGTGCTCGATCCCGAGAATCGCCCCCGGCTGATAGGCTTCAACCGCGCCCGGCAGGAAGCGACACCCGTCGATGCCGCTCCCATCTATCCGAGCCGGGGTTTTACCGCGCCCGAGCTCTTTGATGAAGACGCGGTCTATGATCCGAGGCTGGATGTTTACTCGATAGGGGCGCTGCTGCAATTTCTGCTCACGGGCGAAAGCCTCGGCCCCGGCGAGAGCGTGAGCCTTTACCCCGTGGCCACTGTGATCCCGAATTTCGAGCGGCTGCTCGCCCGCGCGCTGGCCGAGGACCCTGACGACCGGTTCCAGAGCGTGCTGGAGCTTCGCGAAGCGCTCGTCTCCCTGAACCTTCCCGTCGTCCTCCAGTCGGGCCACTTCACGGATGTGGGGCTTGTGCGCGAGCTGAACGAGGACAGCGTGCTGGCGCTGAACCTCACCCAATACTATGAGTCGGTGCAGACGCAGATAGGGCTTTACATAGTCTCGGACGGCATGGGCGGCGAAGCGGCGGGCGAAGTCGCCTCGCGCGTTACGGTTCGCGCAGTGGCCGAGTGGGTGACGGAAAAGCTGATATCGGCTTCGCTAAAATCGACTCAGGAGGAGCGCATAGCCGCGCCGACTCAGACCGGGGGGCTGCGGCTTGCAATCGCCGACGGCAACGAGATGGCGACGACCGAGATGCTCAGGATGGCCGTCATCCACGCCAACCGCGAGGTGATGGCTTATGCCCGCGCCCATCCGGAGGCGCGCGGACTGGGCGCAACCGTCACGGTCGCGATGATTGTCGGCGAGGTGCTGACGATATCGCACGTGGGCGACAGCCGATGCTACCTCCTTTCGGGGGACCGCTTCGAGCAGCTTACCGAAGACCACTCGCTCGTGCAGCGGATGGTCAACACCGGAAACCTGTCACGGTCTGAAGCGCGCATTCATCCGTACCGCAACGTGATATACCGCTCGATAGGGGCCGACGAGCAGATCGAGATCGACATAATACGACGCAAGCTCAAAAGCGGCGACGTGTTACTGCTGTGCAGCGACGGGCTCAACAGCATGCTCGGCGATGACCAGATACGCGACATCCTGATGGTCAACCCCGATCCGAACGCGGCGGCAAAAGAGCTGGTGGTCGCCGCGAATGCCGCAGGCGGAGAAGACAATACCTCGGTCATCGTCGTGAGAATCTCCTGATCCAGCCTGGGAAAGAGACAGCCTTGACTCGAGAAGATAAGCAAGAGTCATCCGATTCGACTCAATTCTGCTGTCGATCCTGTAGGTTTGAAGTGCCGTTATTTGTTAACGGGTCGATTCCATATTCTGTTACCTGCCTGGGTAGCCCCCTTCTACGTCCTTGGCGATAAATGATTTATCTCTACCCTGATTGGGGCGGAGGCTGGCACGCGCATTGCTCACCACCGGGCGTAGCTTCAAAGTGCTGGCAGAGGCCGGGGTCACGGGGGCGATGTCGGGTTCTGCAAACAAGAAGAAGCGACAATTATTCTGCAAGCCGCGGACGGGAGGGTGACGGGGGCCACGCTTTCTTCCGCGACTTGCTACCCTTAAGGTATCATCCACTCCCGGAGATTTCCGACGGCAGAATTATCAAGATGATGAAGGTGAGTTGCCATGCTCGGTAAAGTTGACCTGAAAAAAGAAGTGGGATCGCTCGATATGTTGATAACCGCACTTTCAGATGAGCTTCATAGAGACCTCCTGCCCGGCGAGCGCGACGGCGCACGGGCCCGCCTGCTCCTGGAGATGGAGGAGGCGCTCAAGCAGCTTCGCCAGGAGCGCGGGCTTAGAAAGATGTGGCTGACCGCGCTTGAAGGCCACGATGCGGTTGAGACGAGAAGTGATCGCCGCAGCCAGAACCCCGGCTCAAAGTCGGCTCACTGACGCGCTGCAATCCCGGCCCGCCCCGCCTGAGATTGATCGTTCGCAAAGCAAAGGTTTTTCGCCCGGCAGCAAAGAGACAATTCGCTTGTACTGATACATCTGATCCTTGTTCCGCACAGGAGCGATAAGCAATGTCGAGCAACACAAATCATCAAGATCAAGCCAACAATATCTCTTACGAAACCCTGAACGGGCTGATGCCGTTCGTCGCGGCGTCAGTCGATGAAATGGAAGCGCCCTTGACCGATGCTCTCTCTGCCGACGGCGCCTCGCCGGTCGATGAAAGCGAGATGGTCGAGGACGACCTGGTGGATGAAGAGGCTGCGCTCGATCTCTCGCCGGGGATCGGCGACAGGACCGATGACCCGGTGCGCGTCTACCTCCGAGAGATGGCGGCGGTCCCGCTCCTCACACGCGAAAGCGAAATAACCGTCGCCCGCCGTATAGAGCGGGGACATCAGAGAATAATAAAGGCGGTCTCCCGCTCGCCCGTATGCATCGAAGAGCTGATAAGAGTCGGAGAGGACCTCAAACGAGGCCGCGCATTGATTCGAGAGCTGGTCAATTTCAGCGATCAGGAGACCTTGACCGAAGAGTTCGTCGAGGAGTATCTCCGGACCACTATCGAGCAGGTGGCCGAGATAAAGAAGAGCTATAACCGCGCCTTGAGACTTTACGACCGGCTGAGCAGCCTGCCCAAAAGAGACCGAAGCGTCCGCCGTGTGCGCCGAAGGCTCGCGCGGGCGCGCGTCGAGCTTGGTCGCAGCGTGCGCGCTCTCGATCTCGCCCGCCACCGCCACACGAGTCTCGTCTCTCTGCTGCGCCAGTCGGCAGCCGAGGCGCGAGAGGCGCGTGCATCGATAAATAAAGCGCGCCGCGCGCTGGAATCAAAAAGGGCCGCCGATCCTCAAAAGCTGCGTCGCAACCTGCGCGAGGCAAACCGTCATCTCGCCGCGCTTGAGCAGAAATGGCGAGCCAGCGCCGCCGAGCTTGAGCGGTCGGTCGCCACTATAAGCATCGGCGAGGCCGAAGCAAGCCAGGCCAGACAGGAGCTCACCGAAGCCAACCTGCGGCTCGTCGTATCGATAGCCAATAAGTACACGAACCGTGGGCTGCCTTTCCTCGACTTGATTCAGGAGGGCAATATAGGGCTGATGCGGGCGGTCGAAAAGTTCGAATGGCGACAGGGCTTCAAGTTCTCGACCTACGCTACGTGGTGGATACGACAGGCGATAACTCGCGCGATAGCCGACCAGGCGCGCACCATACGCATACCGGTCCACATGTTCGATACCATAAGCAAGCTGATGCGCTGCACGCGCGAGCTGACGCAGGAGCTTGGCCGAGAGCCGGTAGCCGACGAGATAGCCGACAGGATGGGGCTGCCGGTCGCGAAGGTGCGAAACATCTTGAGAGTGGCGCAGCAGCCGGTCTCGCTCGAAACCCCTATCGACGATGAGGAGGAGTCTCACCTGGGCGACTTCATCGAAGATAAGCGGTTCGTGAACCCCGCCGATCAACTCATAGGCAATAGCCTGCGCGATATGACCGTCGAGGTGTTGAAGATGCTATCGCCCCGCGAAGAGAAGGTCATCAAGATGCGTTTCGGTCTGTGCGCCAACGGAAACGAGCACACGCTCGAAGAGGTTGGCCATCACTTCGCCGTCACACGCGAGCGCGTCAGGCAGATCGAAGCCCGTGCGCTCGGCAAGCTCGAAAGGGCCGCCCGCGCGCGCAACCTCAAGACATTTCTCCAAGACGCGCGGCTTTACGCCTGAGCGGACTCAGGATTTTTAACCGCAGAGTACGCAGAGGAATAATCAATACTCTGCGTACCTGCGGCGTCCTCTGCCGTGAATAAATCGTGTTATGAAAAAACGATCAGGAGACCCTGGGCTCAGTGTTCTTGAACCTGTCTTCGAGATCGCGCAGGCTGGCGTCGAGCCTCACATAATTCCCGGCAAGCGTGTCCATCTGCCGGCCGATCTGGCGAAACCCCTTCTCCATTTCGGCCTGTAGCCGGTTTATCCGATCTTCTAAATGGGTTATCCGTTCTTCTAAATGATTGAATCTATCCTCGTACCGTCTCAGTATCTCTCCATGCTGAGTCAGTATCTCTCCATACCGTGTCAGTATCTCTCCATACTGAGTCAGTATCTCCCCCTGGTG